>JANOTV010000345.1:0-2409 GCA_031416495.1 Gemmatimonadota bacterium | reverse complement strand
GGTGCTCACCCACATCCCCGACAAGGGGCACGTCACCACGCGGTACTACGGGCGATATGCCAACCGCCCGCGCGGGATACGCCGCCAAGCGGAGCTCGCCGCGGCTGATGCGCCCGCGCCGATCGTGCCCGCGCCACGGCTCGCGCCCACGGAGGCCACGCGCCGATGGGCGGCGTTGCTGCGGCAGATCTTCGAGGTCGATCCGCTGGTGTGCCCGAAGTGCCGCGGGACCCTGCGGATCCTCGCCTTCATCACCCAGGCGTCGGTGATCGACCAGATCCTGACGCACCTGCGTTCGCGCGCCATTGCAGGGGTTCAGCCCGGGGCGCGCAGCCCGCCCTCGACCGCCGCGTCCATGGCGCGTCACACTCCTAGACTGAAGTTCCACGCAGTGTTCAACACGTTTGTCCTTACGTGACAGGCACTTGGCGCAGCATCGGCGTGCGCGTTTCTGTCTACACGCGGATCTCTTGAAGCAAGGTGAAGGCGCGCTGTTGTTGGGCGTTCGGTGTGGTGAGTACGTCAAACGTCGGCGCCTCGGGCCTCGCGTGCGGCGTGCGGCAGGTGTTGCGCACGATGGTGGCCAGCTCGGCCAGCAAGGTCGCGAAACTGTGCGCTGGCGTGCCATCCTCAAGCGTGTGGTGGCTCGCCTTGGCTTGCGCCGCCTTGGAGCGTGTGGCCGGCGCGACGGGGTCGCGCGTGGCCTTGGCCGGTTGGTCGGTGTCGGCGAACATCAGTTCACGCCACGCCTCGCGCAGGTGCCACTCGACGTAGTACGCGAGCACACAGAGGAGAATGTGCGCGCGCACGCGATTGGCGAGGCGATGGTGAATCGGACGCACGTGCAGATCGACGGTCTTGAGCGCGCGGAAGGCGCGCTCGATGTCGGCCAGGGACTTGTAGGTCCGCACGCACGTCGGTGCATCCATCTGCGCGGCCGACAGGGACGTGCGAATGATGTACAGGCCGTCGAGCGCGGCTTCGGCGGCGATGCGCTCGTCGTCGCGGGCATAGGTGAACGCGCGGTCGCTGATCGTGAGCACCAGGTGTTTGGCGACGTGGTATTGGTTGACGATCTTCCCCACGCACACACCGATCGCGTCCGCGCCGGTGAGCCTGCCCGCCACGACCCGGGTGCGGATCTTGGCCAAGGCGCGCTCGGTGGCCACCAGCAAGTCCTCGCGGGTGCGGGCGCGCTTCGTGGCCAGTGACGGATTGCGACACGCCACCAAGCGCTCGCCCGGATAGTCCGGCGACGTGAGCTCCAGCAGATTCCGCTCGTCGAACAGGTCGAGCTGCAGGTGCCCCTGTTCAACGAGCGTGCGAATCGACGTTGTCTTGAGCGCCGTGATCCAGTCGATGCCACCGGTGTTGCGCATCTCATCGATGGCCTGGCGTGAGATCATGCCCCGATCGCCGACCATCACCACGTGCGCGATCCCAAAGTCTTCGCGGACCTTGCGTACCGCCGGCAGGAAGGTGCGACTGTCGGCCGTGTTGCCGTCATACACCGATACGGCGACGGGGCAGCCGCCCGCATTCGTGATCACCCCATAGTTCACCTGCAGGGTGCCCCGCTTGCCGTCCCGGCTGTACCCCCGCTTGGCCAGCGGGCAGCACGTCCCTTCGAAATAGCTCGACGTCAAATCGTACAGCACCAGACCGCCGTCCTGGAGATGGCGCGCGGCCAGTTTCTTCTGGATCCGATCCTGGCGCGCCAACAGCCAGTCCATGGCGGCGTAGCACTCGTCTTCGCTGGCATCGGCGACCCCGAAGTCCTCGGCCAGCGTGGTGGTGTGCCACCAGCGCGTGGTGGCCAGCTTCGTGTGCGGCGCGAGGAGGCGCGCGGCCACCAGCGCACAGATCACGTCGCGCTCGCGCGAGGGTTTGGACGCGAGCACCGTCGCAAAGCCCAAGCGCTGCATGGCCTGGCGCACCGCCTCGACGTGCCCGTGGGCGCGCGACTGGGCGATCTCGAACAGCTGGGCGACAGGGCGCAGGTCCTCGCCCCGGAGTATCGCCCGCATCGCGTCGACCTGCGCCGCCGACCAACTGGAGAGATTGGCCAACGTGCGCTTCCGCACCTTCGCGCCCTCGCGGAACGACTCGCGCAGCAGCACCGTGGGGGCGGCGCTGCGGTTCGGCACCACATGGATATGCATGCCCACAGATATAACACTATTTACCTGTCCACGCAAGTCCATTGCATGCCTACACAAAACAGCGCCATGAATTCTGTAACACACTGATATCCGTGGACTTATGGGCTTCGAACCGAAGAAACCCGGCGGGAACTTCGGGCTAACGCCCACGGTTCAGCTGCCGCCAAATGAGATAGAGCGCGCGAAGCTCGCATTCAGAAGCTCGGCGGTCTGCTGCAACCGTTTGTTCGGCGTCCTCACGGGATGA
>JANOTV010000344.1:0-2086 GCA_031416495.1 Gemmatimonadota bacterium | reverse complement strand
AAGCTCGTCACCACCGAATGGCTGGCAGAACACCTCGACGATCCGAAGCTGCGCATCCTGGAGAGCGACGAGGATGTGCTGCTCTACGATATGGGACACATCCCCGGTGCGCAGAAGATCGACTGGCACGCCGACCTCAATGATCCGGTGCTTCGCGATTACGTGGACGCTGCCCGGTTCCAGGAACTCCTGCGCGCGCGCGGCATCGACAACTCCACGCCGGTGATCCTCTACGGCGACAAGAGCAACTGGTGGGCCGCGTACGCGCTCTGGGTGTTCGAACTCTTCGGCTTCACCAATGCGCGCCTGCTCGATGGCGGTCGCGCGAAGTGGGAAGCCGAGGGCCGACCGATGGTCGCGGATGTTCCGTCCTTTCCGAGCACTGCCTACGTGGCAAAGCCGCGCGACGACGCGCGCATCCGTGCGTTCCTCGCCGAGGTGAAGGCATTCCAGCAGGATGGCGGCGCGATGATCGACGTGCGGTCCCCGCAGGAGTACACGGGCGAGCGCACGCACATGCCGGACTATCCGCAGGAAGGCACGCTCCGCGGCGGGCACATCCCCGGCGCGCACAGCGTGCCATGGGCGCGCGCCGCGAACCCAGACGGAACTTTCAAGACGGCGTCGGAGCTCCGCGAGATCTACGAGAAGGAAGCAAAGCTCGAACCATCGCGCGACGTGGTGACCTACTGCCGCATCGGCGAGCGCTCGTCGCACACCTGGTTCGTGCTCACCTACCTGCTCGGTTACCCGAGCGTGAAGAACTATGATGGGAGCTGGACCGAGTGGGGGAACGCCGTGCGCACACCGATCAAGACAGGGAGCGAGCCTTGAACTCAGAAGTGGAGAAGCCGAAGCGCAGCAACCATGTGGTGGTGCGCTGGGACGGAGAGCAGCGGTTCGACGCGAGCCGACTCGGCAGCAACCACACGATCCGCATCGACGGGAACGGCGAGACTGGGCCCGGACCGGTGGATACACTGCTTGCGGCGCTCGCATCGTGCGCAGCGATCGACGCGGTGGCGATCCTCGCCAAGCGGCGCACGCCGGTTGACGGACTCACCGTGGAAGTGACGGGAGTGCGCGCGAACAGCACGCCCGCCAAGCTCACGAAGATCACGCTCGCATTCCGCATGCGCGGCGCGGGGATCGAGCGTCAGCACGCCGAGCGAGCGATCGATCTCTCGGTGACGAAGTAATGCTCGGTGCGCGACTCGATCGACCCGGCGATCCCGATCGACTGGACGCTCGAGCTGCAGAACTAGCGGCGGATCTCGCGCAGGAGGTGCGGGATCTCGGGGAGCAGGATGCGCTGCATCGCGAGGTCCACCGCCGCTTTCGAACCGGGCAGCACCACGATGAGCTTGCCCTGCGCGCTGCCCGCGAACGAGCGCGAGAGGATCGCCGACGTGCCGACCTGCTCCTGGTAACTCAGCAGCCGGAAGATCTCGCCGAATCCAGGGATCTGCTTGTCGAGCAGCGGTTGCACCGCCTCGATGCTCCGATCGCGCGAGCCGAGGCCAGTGCCGCCGGTGACGATGATGACATCGATGTCCGCGCGGGCGAGCAGCGACTCCACGAGTGAACGCACAGAGACTTCGACATTCGGCAGCAGATGCGTGTAGGGCACCTCATGCCCCGCCGCCCTCAGCGCTCCCGCGATGAGCGGCCCCGACTCGTCCGTCTCGACAGTGCGCGAATCGCTCACGGTGAGGACCGCCGCCTTCACGGACGCGAAGCGCTGCGCGTCCTTCTTGTGCTCTCTCGTGCCTTCCGGGAGTGTCACCCGTTCCAGCCGTCGGCGCGGAGCGTATCGACGACACGGTCTCGCAGCTGGCAGGGGCAGGCGTTCGCGATGCGCGCCGCGCGTAGGGCCTTCAGGAACCGCTCCTCAAAGTCGGCGTGCGTGAAGCATCCAGGGCAACTGGTGATGTGCAGTCGCATTCTCTTCTCGCGCTCCGGTGTGAGCTCGCCGTCGAGCAGGTCGAACAGCTTCGCCATCGCGCCGCGGCAGTCGAGCGCCTCGTCGCTGTCGTGCTTCATCGAATTATTCAGCATCTGGACTCCCGGGTAGACCGGCGGTGGT
>JANOTV010000343.1:0-15158 GCA_031416495.1 Gemmatimonadota bacterium | reverse complement strand
CAACCGATCTCGTCCGGCGACCGCGATCGAATGAACGCCGCAGCCGCGACCCCACGCGCCATGCCTCGCGGTTGCCATGCTTCATGAGCTGCTCAGCCACCCAAGGCCCATCGCCCTGCGTGATGGTCAGGTCGGACCGATACGACCAAAAACACGACGAGTGAAATCGCTAGACTCAATGGATTGCCACTCCAATGTTCGCTCCTGAAGCGCCCGATGAGTTTCAGTGGAACAGCCGACGCGCTGCCTCCGACGCCGCGCGCATGTCGTAGCCGCGGCGCACGAGCCACCCCATCAGTCGTCGCTGCGCGACCTCCGGCGCGAGAGAGCTCAGCGACTTCGCGCGCTTCTCCGCCGCGGCCGCCATCGCATCCGGCTCTCCCTGTTCGAGCGTCTCGCTCAGCTCGGCGAGCACCGCGTCCACCACCGCGCGCGACACGCCCTTGCGCGCAAGCTCCGCCGCGACACGACGGCGTCCGAAGCCACGTCCCACCGTGCGTGACTGTGCGTAGCCGCGCGCGAAGGCGAGATCATCGAGCAGCCCGAGCTCGGCGAGCTTATCGAGCGCCGGCGTGACCTCGTCCGCGGTGAAGTCGCGCGCGCGGAGCCAGCGTTCGAGATCGGCGCGCGAGCGGGCGCGGCGCGCGAGGGCGTCGAGCGCCTTGTCGTAGCAGGCGACGGCGCGGGCGGCGGAGAGCAGGCGTGGGAGGAGCGATTCGTCGACCATGAGTCCCGCGCGCAGGCCAAGCTCGCTGATCGATTCCACCGAAAGCGCACCGAGTGCCACGCCGCCGATCTCGACGCTGTAGCGGCCGCGTCGCCGCGGGTGTTCGCGCAGCGAGGTGATGGGGCCCGGCTGCGGCGGTTCCTCCGGCGCAGCCGTGCGATGGGCACCTCGACGAACTACTTTGCGCATTGTCCACGATGACCGATGAGCAGGGCGGCGCGCAAGCGCCGATGCGCGCGAACGACATGCGATTCACGCATCCATCGGTTCAATCGCGCAAAAAATGACCGGGGGTGGACCCAAGTGGAACGGCGGGGATTCCGGGCCCCGACGACTCACTACAGATCGCACCCCCGACCAATTTCCTGCGGCTGATCCAGCCCTCGTCCTGCGACTGCTCTCTAGTCCTCGTCGTTCTCGAGCACTGCCTTGTTGATGCCGAGCACCGTCTTGACCTTCTCTTCGATCTCGAGCATGACTGCGGGATTGTCCTTGAGGAACATCTTCGCGTTCTCACGTCCCTGCCCGATGCGCTGCGTACCGTAACTGTACCAGGCGCCCGACTTCTCGATGATCCCGGATTCCGCACCGATGTCCACGAGCAGCGACACGTGCGAGATCCCTTCTGCATACATGATGTCGAACTCCGCCTGCTTGAACGGCGGCGCCACCTTGTTCTTCACGACCTTCACGCGAACGTGCGAGCCGATCACTTCTTCCTTTTCCTTCACCGGACCGATGCGGCGGATGTCGAGCCGCAGCGACGCGTAGAACTTGAGCGCCTTGCCACCCGTCGTCGTCTCGGGGTTGCCGAACATCACGCCGATCTTCTCGCGCAGCTGATTGATGAAGACCACCGAGCAGTGCGAACGGGCGATGGCACCGGTGAGCTTGCGAAGCGCCTGACTCATCAGGCGGGCCTGCAACCCCATGTGCGACTCACCCATCTCCCCCTCGATCTCGGCCTTGGGAACCAGGGCCGCCACCGAGTCGATCACGATCACATCCACGGCTCCGGAGCGTACGAGGATCTCGCAGATCTCCAGCGCCTGCTCGCCGGTGTCAGGCTGCGACACGAGGAGCTTATCCACATCCACGCCAAGCTTCGCGGCGTAGTCGATATCCAATGCATGTTCGGCGTCGATGAAGGCCGCCGTCCCACCCTGCTTCTGCGCATTCGCCACGACGTGAAGACAGAGCGTCGTCTTGCCTGAACTCTCAGGCCCGTAGACTTCGGTCACACGTCCACGCGGGATCCCACCCACTCCGATCGCCGCATCCAGGTTGATCGCCCCAGTCGGGATCGCATCCACTTTCACCTTCGCGCCGTCTCCACCCATCTTCATGATGGCACCCTTCCCGAACGCCTTCTCGATCTGCGAAACGGCGAGACCCAGTGCCTTCTTGCGGTCTTCCTGCTGTGCGGCGGTCGTAGCCATCAACGCCTCGATGTGCCGCTGGTGATGCTGCTCACCAACTCGTGAAGGGAATCTAGCCCCTGCTACCGTGAGGGCCACCCCGAAGGAACTACGAAGAAAACCGATCCCGCCAGACACCGAACAAATGGCGAATGGGGCAGCGGTTCGCAAGGGGGCTGCCTTGCTTCCTTCCCCATTTCTTTCGGACGGTCAATACCTTTCGCAATACGTTATCCACATTGCTAATAACTCTCTGTACTGCTTGAAGTTAACCTGTGTAAACTACGTGTAAACCGTGTGGAATATGTGTTGACTGAGACAAGTTATCCACACTTGTCCACATGTTATCTGTTCACCGAGAACGCATTTTCGACATGCTTCACCAGCACCCGTTCGCCGTCCAACAGCACTCCCACGACGTCGAACCGGTACTGCTCGAACTCGCGTCCATGCCGGTCGATCCACACATGCGCGCTCTTGGTGAGTTCGCGTTGTTTGCGGTGATCGACGGCCTCCACGGGATCGCCGAATTCATTTCCTTTTCGCGCCTTCACTTCGACGAACGCGACCGTCGCATCGCGCTGCACGACGAGATCGATATCGCGACGTCCGTTGCGAAAACGGCGATAGACGATGCGCCATCCTTTGCGCGCGAGCCATCGCGCGGCGATCTGTTCGCCGAGCTCGCCGAAGCGCTGGTTGTGTGTCTTGGGCTTGTCTGTCATGGGCGCGAAGCTAGGACACTCCATCGGCGCAGCGGCACCGCAGTCTTGCAGCTGTCAGCGAATCGGCGCACAGTACAGATTGAATGCGCGAGCAACCGCATGCCCGCGTCCCCCATCGGAGTTGTGATGCGTACCGCCACTGCCCGCACTGTGCGTCCCGTCGTGCTCGCCGTCATCGCGTCGGTCATCTACGCCGGCAACGAGCGCGCAGACGGCGTTTCCAGCCGCATCCGCATGTTCGGCCCTGATGCCACCGTGCCCCTCTGGTCGATCGGAGAGTTGAACCTGCAGATGATCCGCCGATGGGACAGCGATCCCTTCCTGGGCTCATGCAGCCTCCTGACGCCCTGCCCGGGCGGCGAGACCACGCCGTTCGGCACGACGGTCGATGCCGCGATGGCGGAGATCATCTACTGGCCGCAGGGTCCCGGCGGCCGCTGGTTCTTCACGAGCCTCGTCAACTTCATCGAGGCCGATGGTCCTGTCGTCTCGCTGCGACTCGGCGAGCAGGACGCCGCCCCGGGATACCTGACGCGGTACCGCACCACTTCCCTTGGTGCCCACTACGTCCTCCGCCGCAACGTGCGGTTGATCGGCGAAGGCCAGTGGGACCTTGATCGCGACCGTGCGCGTTTGGTGACTGGGTTCACACTCAGCTTCTGATGTCGGGCGATCGCGGCTAAGGCCGTGGAGGCCGCTCCGCCACCGCATTGGAACGACGGACCGCCTCGTACAGATACTCCGGCGCGACATCAGCGCCGTTCGGCCACGCGACCGTGCCGAGCTCTGCATCGACATACGCCTCGGCGAACCGCGCCGGATCGCGCAGCGGCTCGAGGACCGGGCCGTTCAGGTCGTGGCGCATGTCCACAGCGCCGGTGGTGCCGTCGCTGAAACGGACGTGCAGCATGTGCGGGCCGGCGGGCGAAACACTTGTGACATGGATCATGGCTCACTCCAAGGGAGGTACTGGGAGCAGCGGCTCGCCGCGTCGGGCGCGCTCCCAGTTGGTTTTGATCGCATTGCGATGCAATGCCAACCACCCTCTCACAT
Organism: Gemmatimonadota bacterium; assembly: GCA_031416495.1. GTDB lineage: Bacteria > Gemmatimonadota > Gemmatimonadetes > Gemmatimonadales > Gemmatimonadaceae > Pseudogemmatithrix. Next base: position 11,235 of record JANOTV010000343.1, on the reverse strand, counting down.
GCCAGGCGGCCCTCTGCGGCAAGGGTCCGCGGACAACGCCAGTCCGGATCTCCATCGTCGCCCTGCGTCCTGCGAACGCGATATGGATATGCGGTGGCTCATGCTCAAGATAGTACATGGACACGGAAATTCCAAGGAATCGCGAGATGACCGGCATGCAGCATACTGCACCGCCAACTCCTCACGCCACGGACCGATCTCCCGCGATGCGGTCCAGGTCCTCGAGCCCGACGAGCACGTCGCGCGGCTTCGATCCATCCGGCGGTCCGAGCACACCCGCCAGATGCAACTGGTCGATGATCCGCGCCGCGCGACCATAGCCGACCTTCAACCGCCGCTGCAGCAGCGACGTCGATCCGCCCTGGTGCTGCACGCAGACCTCCGCCGCCTCGCGGAACAGCTTGTCGCGGTCCCAGATCTCGTCGGCGTGATCCTCTCCACCACTGGCATCCGCTGCCTCGCGCGCACGCACGGTCTCGAGGATGTCTCCCTCCGCGCCATGCTCGTCGATCGCGATGAGCCCCTGCGCTTCCATCATCGACTTCCGCGCTTCCTTGCGGTCCGTGTACCAGTGCATGAGTCGCTCGGTGTCCTCGTTCGAGAGGAACGCGCCCTGCAACCGGCTCGGCTCGCTCTTCCCCGGCGGGATGAACAGCATGTCGCCGTTGCCCAGCAGGCTCTCGGCGCCCATGCCGTCGATGATCGTGCGGCTGTCGATCTGGCTCGCGACGCGGAACGCGATGCGGCTCGGGAAGTTCGCCTTGATGAGGCCCGTGATCACGTTCACGCTCGGACGCTGCGTAGCGAGGATCAGGTGGATGCCGATCGCGCGCGCCTTCTGCGCGAGCATCGCGAGCGGTGTCTCGACCTCCGCCACGACGGTCATCATCAGGTCGGCGAGTTCGTCGATGACGACGACGATGTACGGCAGCACGCCGCCCTTGTACTCGCGATCCTCGAAGCCGACGAGCGGATCCTTCGGCTTCTTGAGCGCCGCGCCAACGCGGACCTTGGTGTTGAAGTCCTGGATGTTGCGCGCGCCGTTCGCGGCGAGCAGCGCGTAGCGCTCCTGCATCTCCAGCACCGCCCACTTGAACACGTACGCGGCGTCGCGATTGTCGGTGACGACCTTGTGCCGCAGGTGCGGCAGCACGTTGTAGACGCTGAGCTCGACCATCTTGGGATCGACCATCAGGAAGCGCAGCGTCTTGGGCGTGTGCCGGTAGATGAGCGACGTGATGATGGTGTTCACGCAGACCGACTTGCCTGACCCCGTCGCGCCCGCGATCAGCAGGTGCGGCATCTTCGCGAGGTCGGCGATGACGGCCTCTCCCGCGAGATCCTTGCCGAGCGCGATGGGCAGCGCCATCGGCTTGGTCTGATAGTCGCGGCTCTCGAGCATCTCGCGGAATGCGACCATCTCGGGGTTCGGGTTCGGGACCTCGACACCCACCGCGCCCTTTCCGGGAATCGGCGCGACGACGCGGATGCTCGGCGCGCGCATCGCGAGCGCGAGATCATTGGCGAGATTCGCGAACTGACGCACCTTCACGCCGGGCGCCGGCTCGATCTCGAACTGCGTGACCGTCGGGCCACTCGTGCGACCCGTCAGGATCCCCTCGACCTTGAAGGTCTTCAACGAGTCGATGAGCTTCTGCCCCATCGCGTCGAGCTGCGCGTTGTTCGCTTCCTGGTTCTTCACCGGGGCAGGCGTGAGCAGATCGGGAGTCGGCAACTCGGATTCGTCCTCGACCTTGAGGGCGAGCTGCGAGGGACTCGGACGATCGACGCCGCGCAGTGCAGACGAGCCGCGCGCGCGCGACTTCGCCTTGGTGCCCATGCGACCGGCGCCGGTCAGGACTTCATCGTCCTGCTCTTCCTTCGCGTCCATCAGCGTCGGATCGATCGCGGGCATGTCCTTCGCGTCCGGCTCGAGCGCCTCGGCGCGCGAAATCACGCGGCCATCGGCATTGCGCGCGACGTCACGACGGCCGATGCCGAGCGCGGCACGCACTGGATTCCAGCCGACGGTCACCGCGAGCAGCGCACTGAGCATGATCGCCACGATGAACCACGCGCCACCATTGCCGACGACCTCGGCGAGATAGTAGGCGGAGAGCGAGCCCCAGAGTCCGGTGAGCGGGTCCGGCGTGCCGGCGGGCATCAGATCAAGACGCGCGAGGCCGACGATGACGGGCACGATCGCCGTGAGTCCGACGGTGAGGAAGAAGAGGCGTCGATTCTCGGAGTCGGGCACGCGGCCGAGCAGTTGCAGCGCGTGCGCCGCCGGCACGAGCGGAATGATGACGGCGGTGATGGCGCCGAGGAGTCCGAGCACGGACCAACGGATGCATCCGCCGACAGGGCCGAAGGGTCCACCGGCCGCGAAGCAGCTCTCGTCGATGCCGGGCGCGCGTCCGAAGAGCAGCGCGCCGGCGATGAAGAACGCGCCCAGCAGCAGGACGATGCCGGTGATCTCGCGACGCAGATGCGTGCGCCGCGCGGCCTTCGCTATCTCCTCAGGCGGCGGAGCAGGTTCCTCGACCTTGTCGCGCCTGGCGCGCGTGCGGCGCGGCGCCGGCGCGAGCGGAGAGTCAAGCAACAGATCGTCGTCCTGTGAAGGCTTCCGCGGCATCGTTCGTTGGGTATGTGTGGGGACACATTCGGGACGATTCGGGAGGGCTTCGGGAAACGAATCTTTGAGGGGGGAGGGTGGAAGGTAGTTTCCTTCCACCTTCCACCTTCAACCTTGAAACAGGATTCTCCCATCCGCGACAGGAAGGACCTCGAGAGTCGACAGCGCTGCGCAGGTGGCGAGATCGGCCTCATGCCCCGTTGCCCGCAGCGACGCCGCGTGTGGCGATGCGGTGATGACGCGGTCGGGGCGGCGGTCGTGGTCGGCCCAGAGCTCGATGGCGCGCTCTGACGTCTCGTCGACTGGTGCGTAGTCCATGAGTCGCTCGGCGATGGCTCCAACGCAGGCGGTATCCTCGAGCGCCTCGGCGCCCGCCTGCCCTGCGGCCACGAGCATCACCGGGCGACCGTCGAGGAGCTCGGCGCCGAGTACATCGACGACGGTCTCGAGGTTGAGGAAGGAGGCGACGATGACGAGGTGCGCCTTCTGCACGGCGAGCAGCGCCTGCGTGCCGTTGGTGGTGGTGCTCAGCACGACTTTTCCCTCGACGCGCCCCGCATCGTACTCGCGCGGCGAGTTGCCGACATCGAAGCCTGGCAACGCGACATTCCCGCGCTCGCCGCCGAGCACGACGTCGGCGCGACCGAGTTCTTCAGCGCGCCGCAGCGCCTCCTCGGGCGAAGCAAACGCTTCCACGCACTCCGCGCCATGCGCGAGCGCCGTGATCACGACGGTGGACCAGCGCAGCACATCGACCACCGCGACCACGGACTCCGGATCGATCCGCGCGGGGAGGTCCTGCCAGCGCAGCACGGACGAGACGAGCCGAGCATCGCTCATGGAAAGCCCCATCTGAACGGCCACGGCACCGGGCCCGTCGTGAGACCCAATGATCGTTCCCGCGTTTCAGCTTCCGATCCGCGGGTTGTTGAGCCGTTCCGCAGCCGGCAGCGGCAGGCAGATCTGCGTGCCGTACGTGCCGCCGAAGTGGTACGCGCTCCCCGCCGCGGGCTGCAGAGTGATCCCGAACCGGATGATATCGCCGAGATGGTGGCTCTCCGCGAATAGCTCGCGGCGGCGCTGGTCGATCAACTCTGCCAGATAAGCGGCCCGCGTGACCCCGACGAACGCGCCCTGCCCGCCACGCGTGCGCGACGCGGCGAGAATCGGCAGCGCTGCGGAAAGATTGTTCGCGGCGATCTCCGCCTCCGCGATGATCAGTTGCGCCTCCTCGTACGTCGCGAGCGGGATCGGTGTGCCCGTCGTCGCGTACTTGGTCTGGTAAAAGTGTGGGACGCCCGTCGCGCTCGGGGCCCCCGCCGTAAGGATCCGCACACGGAGATCGCCCATGCTGCGGTAGGGTTGACCGACCGAGAGCGACCGGTTCGTCAAACTGTTCTCGGCGGTAATGCGATTCTGTCGCCGCGGCGCCGCGTCCGACGCGGTCACATTATGGAGATAGCCCGCGGGCACGAGTAGCGCGTCGGCCCGCGCGCCCGCGTAGTCGCCGAGGAACAGTCTCGCCCTCGCGCGCCCGACCAGCGCCAGGTTCGTGATGCCCGTGTTCCGCGCGGTCGTCGCCGCGGCGATCGCGTCGGTGAAGCGCGAGACGGCCAGCCGGAACACGCTGTCCCGCTGGATCTCCCCTCCATACGTGATGGTCTTGTCGAGGTTCAGCGTCGAGACCGCCATCGTGCAGAACCCCTCGCCCAGCAATGTGAGCGAGTACCCCGCGTACGCCGACGCGATCGCGATCAGGTTCGTACGGCTAGGCGACCCGGCACCAGCAGCCACCTCGGCGTCGCTCCAGGTCGCGAGACGCGCCAGCAGGCTCTCGTTCGTCTGCCGGGCGATATGCAGCGGCGTGTACACCCCCAGCCCCAGACAGGAGTTGGTGGCGTAGTCCGCGTCGTTCTGCGTCGTGTTGCGCCGGTCGTACGGTGTGCGCGACGCGGTCTGTTGCGCGTAGATGAACTCCTCGCCCACCGTGCCGCCCTGCGTGGTATACGAGTTGAACGCGCAGTCGAAGTCGGCGATGGCGCCGTCCGACAGGAGCTGCGCGTTGGCCGCCGTCTCCAGCGGTCCGGCGGGAATGCGACTTGCGGATTCCACTTCAAGCGGATTGCGCAGCGTATCGCACGCCGTCGGGAAGACCAGCAGGGCGAGGAGCGCGGTCGCCGGCGACACCAGCCAGCGTCGGGCGATGCGGGCGATGCGGGTCAGTGCGGATGTCATGAATGAGTCTCGAGTCGAAGGTTTCGCTTGGTCAGTCATGGGTCACCAGTCGAGATTCATGCCGAACACCCACTGTGCGAGCTGGGGGTTCGTGGTCTGTTCGAACGAGCCGAAGTTCCCGCCGCGGCTTCCACCGAGGAAGAACGCTTCAGGTTCCAGTCCGGGATAATTCGTCCACGTGAACAGGTTGCGCCCGGCGAGCGTGACTACGGCGCGGCTGAAGCCGCCCCAGCGCGTGGCGATCTCCGGCAGCGTGTAGGAGAAGCTCACCTCACGGAGCTTGGTGTAGCTCGAGTTGTTGAGATAGTAGTCCACCAACTGCCCGTTCGACTGGATGCCGGCGATCTTCCTCGGATCGAACTCCGACGGATAGAAGTTCTCGCGGCAGCGCCCGAAGATCGCGCAGCGTGACCGCATGTTGCCGTCGACCTTCACGAAGCCGCGCTTCGAGTCGATCAGCATGTACACGCGGAAGTTCTTCATGAAGGTGAACGTGTTGCTGAACGCGATCTCGGTTTTCGGCAGTGACCGTCCGATGAACACCTCGGGCGCGTCGTCCGTGTTGCCGTAGATCAGGTCAGGACCGGCGCAGATCATCGTGCCGCCGCGCGCGTCGTCGCAGATAACGGTTGCGCGGTCCGCCAGCCCGGTCGGGAGCAGCTGGGCGCTCAGGACCTTCTGTTCGAAGTAGGCGCCGAGGGGGTACCCGACTTGGTGCCGGATGAACGTGCCGCCAATGACGAAATCCGGTGTGCCGCTCAGCGCACGCAGGTCCAGGATCGCCTGCGGCGTGCCGAGACTCTCCACGCGGCTGTCGTTCGTGGCGACGCCGATGGTCACATTCCACGAGAAGCGGTCCCTGTCCACCGGCGTGCCGCGCACGAGCAGCTCGGTGCCCCAGTTCAGGATCGAGCCCGCGTTGAACGGCTGCGTGCCCGGCAGTCCGATCGATGGCGCGATCTGCCGGTCGAGGATCGCATCGACGTTCTGCTTGCGGTAGTACGTCACTTCGAAGCCGAGGCGGTCATTGAGCGCCCCGAGATCGAAGCCCATCTCCATTTCCTTGCTGCGCTCGGGGCCGAGGTCGGGGTTGCCGAGGAACTGCGGTGTCACCGTGGCGACATCGTTCGGGCCGGTCGCGCTCGCGTAGGTCTGGAGCGCGGAGTACGTGATCGGCTGCTTGCCCGCCTCGCCATATGCCGCGCGCAGTTTGAGCGCGTCCACCCACATCTGATTGAAGAACGGCTCCTCGCTGATCACCCAGCTCGCGCTGAGCTTCGGATAGTAGACACGATCGAAGTTCTGCCCAAACGCGCTGTTGTCGTCGGCGCGGATGGCGGCCGTCAGGAACAGTCGGTCTTTCCAGCCCACTTGTTCCTGCAGGTAGAACCCGAGCGTCGCGTCTTCCTCGATGTCGCCCGAGGTCGTCCGGTTCGTCGTCGTGGCGGAGAGTGCGGTGAGTCCGACGGTCGGGAAGATCGTGCCGGACGACGCCTGGAATACCGTGCTGTTGCGATAGTATTGCGCGCCGAACGACGTCGTGGAGCGAATGTCGCTGCGCAGATCCCAGATGCCCGACGCGGAGTAGTCGAGCGAGTAGTGGTTCACCTGGCGCGTGTTGATGGACCGCGCGCCGAGCGCGCCCGTGCCGAAGATCACGCGGCTCAGCGAGTCCTCCGTGCGGAGGCCGAGGAAGTTGTCGCTTTCACTGACGCGGTCGGTACCGGCGCGAAACGCCTGCCGGAACCACTCCCGCGGCTGGTGGTTGAGCTGGATACCGCCGGTGAAGCGGTTGACGCCTTGCCAGTAGCGCGTCAGCTCATCGTACATGGTCGGCAGACCGGAGTTGAATCCCCGCCGTGGGTTCGGGTCGCCGTTCGGCAATGGAGCCGCGTTGACCGGATTCGCCCAGATGGTGGCGAGCGTGCGTCCGCCACAGCCCGCCTCGCACGGGAGGTTCACGTCGCCGTTCACATAGCCGATGTTGACGGCCATGTTGAACTTCGTGTTCGGGATCAGGTTCAGGTTCACTCGGTTCGAATAGCGCTTCACCGAGCTCGTGGGCTCGATGCCCTTGCTGTCCTCGACGCCGGCGCCCACGTAATACGTGAAGAGGTTCGATCCGCCGCTCGTGCTGATGTCGTATTCCTGCAGTCGTCCGCTGCTGAATACGGGCGTTCCGCGCGCGTTCTCCGCGTCGATGATGTCGATCGACAGCGTGTCGAATACACCCGGGGAGCCGAGACGCGGCACCCGATTGTAGTTGACCGGCCATCGGCCTTCCGGATCCTGCAGGTAGTTCGTGCCCTGTCGGATCGCGAGACTCCATCGTGACGCGCCCATCCGTCCCTTCTTCGTGATGATCTGGATGACGCCGTTCGACGCCTCGGTGCCATACAGCGTCGCCGCCGCCGGACCCTTGATGATCTCGATCGATTCGATGTCATCGGGGTTGATGTCGTTCATGCGCGAGATCGACGCCGAACCGAATGCCTGATTCGCCGGTCCTGTCGCCGGCGAGTTCGAGACGCGCACGCCGTCCACGTAGAGCAGCGGCTCGTTCGACAGCGAGACACTCGAGGCGCCGCGAATGCGGATGCGCGCTCCCGCGCCGACATTTCCCGTGGCGCTATTCACGAACACGCCTGGCGCGCGCGCCGCCAGCAGGTTCTGCACGCTGCTGATGGGCGCGATCTCCTTCACGGCCGCGGCGTCGATCGTCGAGACCGTCGTCCCCAGTTCGCGCTTGGACTGCCCGCCCGCGGTGCCGGTGACGACGACCTGGTCGAGTCGCATCGTCTGAGCGGTGAGCGAGATACGGATATTCTCGTTCCCCACCTGCGCGGTGACCGTCGTCGGGCGGAATCCGACGCGCCGCACCTCCAGCATGATGCTCGGTCCCGTGAGTCCGCCGAATCGGAATCGGCCACTGTCATCGGTCAGAACCTGCCGCTCCGTGCCCTGGATCCGGACGATGGCTTCTGCCACGGGTACCGCCGGCGTGCTGGTCGAGACCACGCCCGCGACCACGCCGACCTGCGCGCGACCACTGGTCGGCGCCAGCGCGAGCGCCAAGAACATCGCGAACATCAAGTCCCTCCCAGCCGCGCGGAAAATCCCGTGCTTGCGTGGGGTGACGAGCGACGCCGAACATTTCATTTGTCACCTGCGGTGGATGTGCGACAACGTGCGATGCGTCCGTATGGATGCGGAGGCCCGCAAACGCCGCCGTGGTAGATGCTATAGTAGGATTGAGAGTGTGCCGCCGCAAGGGAAAGAAGCCGCCCCGCGCGAACCAAGCTCAAGAAAACAGATCCGCCCCTTCCTGCTCCAGGAACTTCGTATGCACCTCACCCGAGATGAACTTCGGATGGTTCATCAGCGTCCTGAGGAACGGGATCGTCGTCGTCACACCCTCGATGATGAAGGTGTCGAGCGCGAGACGCATCTTCGCGAGCGCCTCCGGGCGGTCCCGCCCGTGCACGATCAGCTTCGCGATCATCGAGTCGTAGAACGGCGGCACCGAGTAGCCCGCGTACGCGTGCGTATCCACGCGGATGCCGTTGCCACCCGGCATGTGGAACACCTCGATCTTCCCCGGGCTCGGCTGGAAGTTGCGCTTCGGGTCCTCGGCGTTCACGCGGCACTCGATCACATGCCCGCGCAGCTCCGGCGTCACGCTGATCGAGAGCTTCTCGCCGGCGGCGACGCGGATCTGTTCCTTCACGAGATCCACACCGGTCGCCATCTCCGTCACGGGATGCTCCACCTGGATGCGGGTGTTCATCTCCATGAAGTAGAACGAGCCGTCCTCGTCGAGCAGCATCTCCACCGTGCCGGCGCCCACGTAGTCGATCGCCTTGGCACCCTTCACCGCGGCGTCGCCCATGCGCTTGCGCAGCTCCGGCGTCATCACCGGGCAGGGTGCTTCCTCAACGAGCTTCTGGTGACGGCGCTGCACCGAGCAGTCGCGCTCGCCGAGGTGGATCAGGGTGCCGTGCGTGTCGCCGAGGATCTGGAACTCGACGTGACGCGGACGCTCGAGGTACTTCTCGACGTAGACGGAGCCGTTGCCGAATGCGCTCAGTGCTTCCGAGCGCGCGAGCTGGAAGGCGCGCGCGAAGTCGTCGCTGTCGCGCGCGACACGCATGCCCTTTCCGCCACCACCCGCCACCGCCTTGATGATGACCGGAAAACCCATCTTCTCGGCGTAGGCAAGCGCTTCGTCCACGTCGTCGACGGGGCCCGGCGTGCCCGGCACGACCGGCACGCCATGCGCGATCATCGCGGCGCGCGCGGCCGCCTTGTCGCCCATCGTGCGGATCTGGTGCGGCGTGGGGCCGATGAACGTGATGCCGCTCGCCGCGCAGGTCTCGGCGAACTCCGCGTTCTCGGCGAGGAAGCCGTAGCCGGGATGGATCGCATCGGCGCCCGTGATCTCGGCGGCCGCGATGATGCGCGGGATGCGCAGGTAGGAGTCGCGCGCCGGCGCCGGGCCGATACAGACGTCGTCATCGGCGAAGCGCACATGCAGCGATTCGCGGTCGGCCTCGGAGTAGACGGCGACCGTCTCGACACCGAGTTCGCGACATGCGCGGATGACCCGCAGCGCGATCTCGCCACGGTTGGCGATCAGGACCTTACGGAACATCAGCGCGCGCCTTGGCTGACCTGATTCCAGTCTCCGTCGGAGGAGCCGTCGATGCCCTGCACCTTGAGCGCGAACTCGCTCGGCTTGCTGGAGGCCTGGAGGGCCGCCTCGTACGAGATGACCCCCTGCCTGTACCAGTTCATGAGCGACTGGTCGAACGACTGCATGCCGTACTGCACCGTGCCCTCTTTGATGAGGTCCGGGATCTCGAGCGATTTGGTCATGTCGCGGATGTTGTCGGCGACCGCGGCGCTGTTGACGAGGATCTCGCAGGCCGGGATGCGGCCCGGCTTGTCGGCGCGCGGCACAAGGCGCAGGCAGATCACGGCCTGCAGCGCCGTCGAGAGCTGGAAGCGGATGTCGGCCTGCAGGTGCGGCGGATAGAACGACAGGATGCGGTTGATGGTCTGCGACGCGTCCACCGTGTGCAGCGTCGAGAACACCGTGTGACCGGTGTCGGCGGCCTTGAGCGCGATCTCGAGCGTCTCGAGGTCGCGGATCTCGCCGATCATGATGATGTCGGGGTCCTGGCGCAGCACGCGGCGCAGCGCCTGCCCAAAGTCCGCGGTGTCGGTGCCGACCTCGCGCTGGTTGATGTGGCAGTTGATGTCGCGGTGCAGGAACTCGATCGGGTCTTCGATGGTGATGATGTTCGCGTGACGGTGCTCGTTCACGTACTGCATCATCGCCGCGAGCGCGGTCGACTTGCCCGAGCCGGTGATGCCCGTGATGAGCACGAGGCCGCGCGGCTTGAGCGCGATCGTCTTGAGCACGACCGGGAGGTTGAGCTCCTCCATCGACAGCGCCTGGAAGGCGATCGCGCGGAAGGCATACGCGAGCGAGCCGCGCTGCTGGTAGACGTTGACGCGAAAGCGACCCACGCCCGGCACGCCGATGGCGAAGTCGGCGTCCTTGGCCTCGTCGAACTCGCGGCGCTGCTTGGGCGGGATGATCTGCTCTCCGATCGAGCGCAGGTCTTCCGGCTTGAGCGGCGGCAGGTCCATCGGCACGAGTTCGCCGTTGAGACGCATCGTGGGCGGACGGCCGATCTTCAGGTGCAGGTCGGAGCCTCCCTGCTGCGCCATGTTCTGCAGGACGACCTTGAAGTTGTACGGCGGCGGCGCGGGAGCAGCGGCACCGGCGGCAGCCGTCGTCTTCCGAGGCTCAACCATTCGGGTTCACTCGGAAGAGGACCTGGCCGTATTCCACCGGATGTGCGTCTTGGCCATTGATCTCGACGACCGTGCCCGACAGCTCGGACTCGATCTCGTTCATGATCTTCATCGCTTCGATGACGCAGAGCACCTGGCCCTTCTTGATCTGCTGGCCGACGGTGACGTACGGCTTGGCGCCCGGCTCGGGCGCTCCATAGTACGTGCCGACCATCGGCGACTTCACGTCGAGAAGGTTGGACGGCACGACCGGCGCGGGTGCAGCGGCGGGCGCTGTGACTGCCGCAGGCGCAGCAGCCGGGGCCGACGCTGCCACGGCCGCGACGGCGGGTGCGGCGTACTGCACGCCCGCGCGCACCGTCGGCGACTTGCTGAGCCGGATACGCAGGCCCTTGTCCGACGAGATCTCCATCGAGTCCACCGTGGACTCATCGAGCATCTCGAGCAGCTTCTTGACGTATCTCAGGTCGATCATCTGTGAGAGGCGGGTGGGAGGTGGGTGGTGGGTGGTGGGTGGGGGTGCCTCCCTGCCGCCCGCTACC
>JANOTV010000342.1:0-1685 GCA_031416495.1 Gemmatimonadota bacterium | reverse complement strand
GGTTGCCGAAGCGAGTCTCGGCGTGCTAAGTTCGGCACTCACTCAAATGAGAGGCGCACCGATGCCGAAGTACCTCATCGAACGCGAGCATGCGAAGCGCGGGGGCTTCCCGGCCAACCGCGTGATGGAAGTGATGAACATCATCGACCCCACCACGGCGGAGTGAGCCAGTCCAATGTTAAAGACCATCATCATCGTCCTGGTCATCCTCTGGGCGCTCGGGTACTTCGGCGGATTCGTCGCCGGTGGGATCATCCACCTGCTGCTCGTTGTCGCACTGATCGTCGTCATCCTGCGCGTCCTCAGCGGCCGCAAGCTCCTCTGATCGACCCGTTCCACGCTACCCTTCCTCCCAATCCAGGGTTCCCCCATGCTCCGCCCCAGCACCATGCGCCACGCGCTCCGCATCACCGTCCTCGCCGCAGTCGGCGTCACCACCATCTCCTGCGCCTCGTTCGGCAAGCGTGAGCAGGGTGCCGCAATCGGCGCAGCAGCCGGCGCTGCAGTCGGCGGCGTGATCGGCAACAACACCGGTTCGACCGCGCGTGGCGCGATCATCGGTGCGGTTGTCGGCGGAGCAGCCGGTGCCATCATTGGCCACCAGATGGACCAGCAGGCGAAGGAGCTCGTGGTCCAGATCCCGGGCGCGACGGTCGAGCGCGTGGGCGAGGGCATCCAGGTGACGTTCGCCTCGGGCCTCCTGTACGACTTCGATTCCGATGGCATCCGCGCCGAAGCGGGCCTGAACCTCCAGAACCTGGCCGCGAGCCTCAAGAAGTATCCGAACACCATGTTGCTGGTCGTCGGACACACCGATGCACTCGGCAGCGCCGACTACAACCAGGCGCTGTCCACACGTCGCGCCAGCTCCGCTTCACGCTACCTCGAGACATATGGCGTCTCCATGACCCGCCAGCGCGTCACCGGTCGTGGCGAGGTGGAGCCCGTCGGCTCGAACGACACCGAAGCCGGCCGAGCACGCAACCGTCGCATCGAAGTGGCGATCTACGCCAACAACGCCGCCCGCGGTGGCATCTGATCCGTCGCGCAGTACGCAGTGAGTCGCTCGTCCTTCCCCTTCCGGAGTCTTCGATGAAGCAGGCCTTTGTCCGTTCGTTCGTCCTGAGCGCGCTGGTGTTCACCGCCGCGATGCTGCTGCCGAGCATGCTGATGGCGCAGGAGCTCGTGGTGGTCCCGGCATCGGAAGTCGTCACCGCCGCGCCCGTCGCAGCCGTTGTCGCGCCAGTCGCCGTCTCCGGCCCGCGCGTCTCACAGGTCGGCATCTCGCGCTCGGCCGTCGTGTCGACCGACATGCCGCAGCAGCCGTACCGTGGCTCGCGCAGTGACATCGCCTGGATGACCGTCGGCGGCGTTGCGCTCGTGGCCGGACTGATCATCGGTGGCGACGTCGGCACCCTGTTCGCCGTGTCGGGTGCAGTGATCGGGCTGGTCGGCTTGTACCGCTACATGAACTGAGCTTGATCTCGAGGATTCGCGCGCCCTTCGGGCGCGCTCATTCGGTGGGAGGTGGGAGGTGTGAGGTAATTACCTCGCGCCTCCCGCTTTTCTTTCCCGACCACCTTCACACCTCACACCTCAAAAGGCAGTACGTAAACGCCTGCATCCCTCCCGTCGGCGTCGTGTGTAGCTCCCGGTGATGCTCTACCGGCTCGAATCCTTCACCG
>JANOTV010000341.1:0-2624 GCA_031416495.1 Gemmatimonadota bacterium | reverse complement strand
GTACAAGGCGATCGGGTATCCAGTGCTGCCCGCGCTGTACATCGTGCTCGCCTCCACCGTCGCGGTGCTGCTGCTCCTCGCCGACAAGACGCGCACGCAGGCGGTGTCCGGATTGGTCGTCGTGCTGCTCGGCGTGCCGGTTTACTTCATGACGCGCCGACGCACGAGCGCGACCGAATAAGGTCGATTTGGACCCGGACGCCCTCCGCGGTATGGCTGGCCATCGGTTTGGTGCTCTACGTCGCATTCGGCTACAGGAATTCCACTCTGCGCCGCGGCTTGCCGCCTCGCACCTTCAAGGACCAGATGTCTGAATCGATCAGCAACACCGGGAAGGGCATGAAGCTGCACACGAAGGTGCTCCTTGCCCTCGTGATCGGCGCGACGGCGGGCATCCTCGCCAATACCCAGTTCGGCGGGCTCGACCACCCGACGGTCGCCCTCATCGAGAAGTACCTCACCGGGCCCATCGGCCAGGTGTTCCTGCGACTGCTGTTCATGATCGTGATGCCGCTCGTGTTCGCGTCGATCGCGCTCGGCGTCGTGGGTCTCGGCGACCTGCGGAAGGTCGGCCGCGTGGGCGGCAAGACGATCGGCTACTTCCTCGGTACGACGTTCCTTGCGGCGACGTTCGGCCTCGTCCTCGTCTTGGTGTTCGATCCTGGCGCCGGGATCCCGGAGGATGTGAAGACGGAGCTGATGGCGACGTACGCCGCCGACGCGTCGTCGAAGGTCGTTGCGCAGGAGACCGGCGGCTTCGGCATCAATACGTTCGTGGACATCGTCACCCGCAATCCGATCAAGTCGGCCGCCGACGGTGACATGCTCGGCGTGATCTTCTTCGGCCTCATGTTCGGCGCGGCGCTCACACAGTTGAAGCCGGCGACCGCCAAGCCGATGATCGACCTGCTGCAGGCGCTCAACGACGTGGTGATCGTCATCGTCGGGATGGCGATGAAGCTCGCCCCGTACGGCGTGGCGGGGCTCATCTTCGGCGTGACATCGAGGTTTGGATTCGCGCTGCTCAGGCCGCTCGGCGGCTACGTGCTCGTCGTCATGGCCGCACTTATCCTGCACCTGACAGTGAATCTGTCGCTGATCCTGCGCTTCGTGGTCGGCATCAGCCCGCTCGTCTACTTCTCGCGCAGCCGAGCCGCGCTCGTGACGGCGTTCTCCACCAGCTCGAGCGCCGCCACGCTGCCGGCCGCGCTGCTGGCGGCCGAGGAGGGGCTCGGCGTGCCGCCGAAGATCGCCGGCTTCGTGCTTCCGCTCGGTTCGACGATGAACATGAACGGCACGGCGATCTTCGAAGGCATCACGGTCATCTTCCTCTGCCAGATGTTCGGCATCGAGCTGTCGCTCGGCGGCATGGTGATCGTCATCGTGATGTCGGTGATCACGGCCGTCGGCGCTGCGGGCGTTCCGGGCGGCTCCATCCCGCTCCTCGTCGGTATCCTCGCGATGTTCGGCGTCCCGGGCGAGGCGATCGCGATCGTGCTCGGCGTAGACCGCATCCTCGACATGAGCCGCACCACGGTGAACGTCGCCGGCGACATCGCGGCCGCCATGTTCGTCGCGAAGAGCGAAGGCCTCTGGGATGCATCGATGGTGCCGAAGCAGGTCACCACCTGAGCTGACGCTCGACGGATAACGGAGAGGGCCCGGACGGCATGCGCAGTCCGGGCCCTCTTCGACATTGGCGGAGTACGTTCGGCGGAGCCGGCGTCAGCCCACCGCCGCCAGCGAGCGGAGCGCGAGCCGCACGGCACCGCGAGTCGGCAGCACGTCCTCGCCGTGCAGATGCGCACCGGGCACTGCGGTCTTGAGGCGGTGCTCCACGAGCCGGCGCAGGAACGAGCCGCGCTGCATGAGTCCGCCCGCCAGCGCCACCGGCAGCGAGACGCGTTCGTCCACGAACAGCTGGCGCGCGAGCGTGCGCACATGGATCACCAGCTCTTCGGCCGCGATCGTGCAGATGGAGTTCGCGCGCAGGTCGCGCTCCGCCGCGAGCGTCAGCACCGACGCCGCGAGCTTCGCGAGGTCCTTCGTGGAGGCGCTCGCCGCCCAGGCGACGAGCTGATCGACCTCGTCGAGCTCGAGCGCGGTCAGCACCGCACCCACGAGCCGCGTCTCGGGCTCGCGGCCGTCATGCGCCGCCGTCACGACGCTCAGCGCACGGCGTCCGATCCACGCACCGCCGCCTTCGTCACCGATCACAGGACCCCAGCCGCCGCAGCGCACGACATGGCCCGTCGGACCGCGGCCGAACGCCACCGAGCCGGTGCCGGCCACCAGTAGGATGCCCGCTCCTTCGCCGAAGGCGTCCTCCAGCGCGATCAAGGCGTCCGGGACGACCTGCACGTCCTCCGCGAGCCTCGCGCCCTCCAGCGCCCGCAGGAGCGCGCGGCGCTCGTCCTCGCGCCCAACGCCCGCGACGCCCGCGACCAGCGCCTTGGGACGGTCCTCACGCTCGGCGATCGCCAGGCACTCGCGCACGAGGCGGCTGATCACCTCGGCGGAATGCAGCGCATCACCGGGACGTACGGCGCTTGCCTCGCCCGTGAGCGACGCCAATTCCTTGCCGCGCCCATCGGCGACGACCACGTGCGTCTTGCTGCCACCGC
>JANOTV010000340.1:0-3335 GCA_031416495.1 Gemmatimonadota bacterium | reverse complement strand
CCCGCCCGGCCCACATCGGTGGAATCCGCAGCCACCGACGCGTTCCACGAGTGCCCACCGTCGTCTGACCGCGCCACCCGCAGCGCCACGCTCGAATCGTCGTGCACGGCGAACCAGGACGCGTATGCCTCACCGCCGATCGCCGGCGTCGCACGGAGCGACGCCGTGCAGATGCCCGGCTCACTGGGCCACGTGGGCGGCTGCCACTCGGGCACGAAGGCTACGGCGGCGGACTCCCCGGCCCACTGCAGGCGGAGCGAATCTCCCAATGCGCCATCGGTGCGTCGCACCTCGTCGTCCCACTCCACGGCGATCGGTATGCAGCCCGTCACCCCGAGGGCTGCGAGCAGCAGGCATTGGGTCAGGTTGCGTCGCATGACTGAAGTATCGCCGAGTGTAGGATTAGATTTCCAGCACACGACCCACTCGAGAGCGAATACAGATGCCTTCATACTCGCCGAACGGCGTACGCGAGCTCCCTCCGCCCATCAACGAACCGGTCCGCAACTATGCGCCGGGCTCACCGGAACGCGCCGAGTTGCAGTCGCGACTCAGGACGATGGAGGGCGAGAAGCCCGACATTCCCGTGGTGGTCGGCGGCAAGGAGATCCGCACCGGAAAGACCTCGAACGCGGTCTCGCCACACAAGCACCGCCATCTGACCGCGACCTACCACCACGCGACGCCCGACGATGTGAAAGCGGCGATCGCGAGTGGGCGTGAGGCGTGGAAGGAGTGGTCCGAGTGGAGCTGGGAAGAGCGCTCCGCCGTGTTCCTCAAGGCCGCAGACCTGCTCGCCTCGACGCATCGCGCGACGATCAACGCGGCGACAATGCTCGGCCAGTCGAAGACGGCGTACCAGGCGGAGATCGACGCCGCATGCGAGATGATCGACTTTTTCCGCTTCAACGTCGCGTTCGCGCGCGCGATGTACGCGGACCAGCCGATCAGCGGCCCCGGTGTGTGGAACCAGATGGAATATCGCCCGCTCGAGGGGTTCGTCTACGCCGTGACGCCGTTCAACTTCACGGCCATCGGCGGCAACCTCCCGACGGCGCCGGCCCTGATGGGCAACGTCGTGCTCTGGAAGCCGGCCGCGAGCGCGCTGCTCTCGGCGTGGCACACGCTGCAGCTGTTGCACACGGCGGGGCTGCCTCCGGGAGTCATCAACTTCCTGCCGGGCGATTCGGTGATGATCTCGGATATCGCGCTCTCGCACGAGGATCTTGCGGGCGTGCACTTCACCGGGTCCACCCGTGTGTTCAACTCGATGTGGAGCACCATCGGCAAGAACATGGGCAAGTACCGCTCGTATCCGCGCATCGTAGGCGAGACGGGCGGCAAGGACTTCATCATCGCGCATCCGTCGGCCGATGTCGCAGCGCTCGCGGTCGCGATCGTGCGCGCGGGCTTCGAGTACCAGGGGCAGAAGTGCTCCGCGGCGAGCCGCGTCTACATCCCGCGTTCGCTCTGGCCCGAGGTGCGCGACCGCATGGTCGCGATGATCGCCGACATCAAGGTCGGTGACGTCGCCGACTTCTCGAACTTCATGGGCGCGGTGATCGACAAGAAGGCGTTCGACCGCATCAGCGGATATCTCGACGACGCGAAGCAGAACGCGACGGTGATCGGCGGCGGCAACGTGCGCGGCGAGGACGGCTGGTTCGTGGAGCCGACCCTCATCGAGACGAAGGACCCAGGCTACCGCCTCATGTGCGAGGAGATCTTCGGCCCCGTCGTCACGGCGTACGTGTACGACGACGCCAAGTGGAGCGAGACGCTGAGGATCGTGGACAGCACGTCGCCGTACGCGCTCACCGGCGCGGTGTTCAGCCAGGACCGCGACGCGGTGCGCGAGGCGCATGCGACGCTGCGTCACGCGGCCGGCAACTTCTACGTGAACGACAAGTGCACCGGCGCGGTCGTGGGACAGCAGCCGTTCGGCGGTGGCCGCGGGTCGGGCACGAACGACAAGGCGGGTTCCAAGCTCAACCTGCTCCGCTGGATCAGCGCGCGCACGGTGAAGGAGACGTTCGTTCCGGCGACAGACTATCGCTACCCGTTCATGGGCGCCGACAAGTAGCAGTTCCTCTTTTCCCGCCCACATGCGCTTCATCACGCTGGACGTCTTCACGTCACGGCCGTTCGCCGGCAACCAGCTCGCGGTCTTTCTCGACGCGCGCAGCATCCCCGAGTCGCACCTGCTGCCGATCACCCGGGAGTTCAATTTCTCGGAGGTGACGTTCTGTTATCCGCCGACGGATGCGCAGCACACGCGGCGCGTCCGCATCTTCACCCCGGGCGGCGAAGTGCCGTTCGCGGGTCATCCGGTCGTCGGCACGGCGGCGGCGCTCGCGCTCGCGGACGGTGTCGCGCCGGGGAAGTTCCGCTTCGAACTCGGCATCGGCATCGTGCCGGTGGACGTGCGCGTCGAGGGAGACGAACTCGCGTGGGCTGAGTTCTCGGTCGCCATGATGCCCGAGGTCGGGCCGCAGGTGCCGACGATGAACACGCTCGCCGAGATCCTCTCCCTCGAGGCGAGCGACCTGCTCGGCGGCATGCTCAACCCGCAGGCCGTGTCGTGCGGGTATCCGTTCCTGCTCGTGCCGCTCAAGTCGATGGCGGCATTGACGCGCGCCCGCGTGCGCGTCGAGCGGTGGGAGCAGACGCTCAGCAAGTCGTGGGCGCCCGAGATCTTCGTCGCGGCGCGCGATGCGAACGGCGGTCCGCAGCACTGGCGCGCGCGCATGTTCGCGCCCGGGATCAACGTCCCCGAGGATCCGGCGACGGGCAGCGCCGTCGCCGCATTCGGCGGATGGCTCGCGATGAAGGACGCGAAGCCCGAGGGCACGTTCGAGTGGACCGTCGATCAGGGCGTGGAGATGGGACGGCCGAGCCAGCTCGAAGTCAGCGCCGACAAGGCGGGCGGCGTGGTGACGGCGGTGCGCGTGGCCGGTCGCGCGGTGCTGATGAGCGAAGGGACGCTGCGCGTCCGGTAGACGGTTGCGGCACGGCGCGGCGCGCGGTCGCGGCCGTTGCGCTTGGCGAGGATAATGAACCGCCGAAAAAAGGGCGCCGTGCATTGCACGACGCCCTTCCTTCACCGAGTTGCCGTCCGCTGGTCAGTAGTTCGTGAACAGCAGGTGGTTGTTCGCCGTTTTCGAACTGGTCACGATCGACTTTGTCGTGTTGTTGTACAGCGCATCGCGCACGGCTTGAGCGCTGGCGCCGGGATTCGACTGGAGATAAAGCGCGGCGACGCCGGCCGCATGGGGCGCGGCCATCGATGTGCCGCTGATCGTGCTGATCTCCGTGTTGCCGCTACCGATCCACGC
>JANOTV010000339.1:0-9084 GCA_031416495.1 Gemmatimonadota bacterium | reverse complement strand
ATCATGTGCGGACGGGTCGAAGCCGAGACTACGGTGCGGAAGAGGGTGCTCTCGGGGCGCTGACGTTCCTGGGCGTACAGCCCAGGAGCTTCGTGCGACCGAGGATCCGCTCCAGCGGACAGCACGCAGTCACGCTCGACTGGAGCAGCATCACGCCGACGAACGCCGTGAATAGGAACCACGCCGGGTTGACGAACCAGCCCAGGGCGAGGGACAGCAGGATGAAGGTGCCGGTGAAGCGGCGGATGATCCGGTCGTCGCACATGATCGCAATGCTCCTAGAAGAATTTGTCGGTGGGAAGGACGGCGACGTGCAACCGCTCGCCGGGCGGCAGTCGATCGCGTTCCGTGCGAAGGGTCGCCGCGAGATCATCGGCGGTCTCATCGGGCACGACGCTGAACATCAGCGTCGATGCGCCCGGCCAGGCACGGCTCCCATCGCGACGGCCCGTCGATCCCGCGCCGTGCACATTCTGGAATTCCGTGTAGCCACCTGCCGAATGCTCATCGAGCAACGACGAGATCCGGCGCGGGCTGTCCCCGGAGTATATCAGCAGCAGCATTTTCATTGTTCGGCTCGGTGACGGAGCTGGGCGCCGTGCGGCGCTGCAACTCCCAGTAGAGAAGGGGGACCACGACCATCGTGAGCAGCGTCGCGACCACCGCGCCGCTCATGAGAGCGACGGCGAGGCCCTGGAAGATCGGATCGAGCACCATCACCAGCCCGCCGATCACCACTGCGGCCGCCGTCAGTGCGATCGGACGGAAGCGCACGGCGCCGGCCTCGAGCACCGCTTCGCGCAGCGTGCGTCCGCGCGCTTCGGCGAGCTGGATGAAATCCACGAGCAGGATCGAGTTGCGGACGATAATGCCCGCGAGCGCGATCATGCCGATCATCGACGTCGCGGTGAAGAACGCGCCGCTGAACGCGTGGCCAGGCAAAATGCCGATCAACGTGAGGGGGATCGGCGCCATGATCACGAGCGGGATCGTGAAGCTCTGGAACCAGCCCACGACGAGCACATAGATGAGCAGCAGCACGATCGCGAACGCGATGCCGAGGTCGCGGAACACCTCGATCGTCACATGCCACTCGCCGTCCCACTTGATGGCCACTTCGTCGAGCTCCGCCGGCTGGACGGCGTTGTAGCGCTTGATCCCGGCGCCGGCGACGCGCACTTCATCGAGCTTCTTGTTCATCTCCATGATCGCGTACACGGGCGATTCCACCGTGCCCGCCACGTCGCCGGTCACATAGATCACCGGGCGCAGGTTCCGGCGCAGGCGCACCGACTCGCGCGTGCCTTCCGCCACCGTGACGAACCGTCCGAGAGACTGCGGGCCTGAGGCCGTCGGAACCGAGAGAGCGAGCAGCGCCTCCACCGATGAGCGACGGTTGATTGGCAGCCGCGGCACGATCTCCGTCGCTTCGCGCGCCGTGGGTGACGATGCATAGCCGGCGCTGGCGCCTGACAACGCGAGGTAGAGCGTTTGCGTGATCTGTTCGACATCGGCACCCGCAGCGGCCGCGCGCGCACGGTCCACGCGGAACTGCTCCTTCCGCTGCGGCGCCTCCACCGTCCAGTCCACATCCACCACGCCCTCGGTGGTCTCGAACACGCGCTTCACTTCGAGCGCGGTCGCGATCCGCAGGGAATCGCTGGGCCCATACACCTCGGCGACGAGCGTCGAGAGCACCGGCGGTCCCGGCGGGATCTCCGCGACCTTCGCCGACGCGCGAAAGCGTCGGGCGATGGAGTCGACACCGGGGCGCACGGCCACGGCGATCGCGTGACTCTGCCTGCGGCGCTCGTCCTTCGGCCGCAGGTTCACCTGCACATCGGCCACGTTCGCGCCGCGCCGCATGAAATAGTGGCGCACGAGGCCGTTGAAGTTGAATGGCGCCGCCGTGCCGGTGTACACCTCGGTGCTGTGCACGTCGGGAACGGTGCGCAGGTACGACGCGACCTCGCGCGCCGCGGCGTCCGATGTCTCGAGCGTCGTGCCCTCGGGGAAGTCGAGCACCACCTGAAACTCACTCTTGTTGTCGAACGGCAGCATCTTCACTTTCACCGCGCGCACGCCGACGAGCCCGATCGAGGCCACCACCAGCGCAAGCACGCCGGCGTAGAAGCCCGCACGCAGGCGCGGGCGCTCCATGAGCGGAACCATCACGCGTGAATAGAAGGCGGCGAAGCGGGTCTCCTCTTCGACGTTGACGCCGCCTGATGCACCATGGCCGGCATTCACGGGCTTCACGTGCCCGCGGAGCAACCTGAGCGCGATGTACGGCGTCACGATGAATGCCACGGCCAGCGACGCCAGCATCGCCACCGAGGCGCCGATCGGGATCGGCCGCATGTACGGCCCCATCATCCCCGAAACGAAGGCCATCGGCAGGATGGCCGCGATCACGGTGAATGTCGCGAGGATCGTCGGATTGCCCACTTCGTCGACCGCCTCGATCGACGCAGCCTCCGGCGTGCGGTCTCCCATCTTGAGATGGCGGTAGATGTTCTCCACCACCACGATCGCATCGTCCACGAGGATGCCGATCGAGAAGATGAGTGCGAAGAGCGTGATCCGGTTGAGCGTGTAACCGAGCGCGTAGTAGACGAACAGCGTGAGCGCGAGCGTCACCGGCACCGCGACAAGGACCACCACCGCCTCGCGCCAGCCGAGGAACATCCAGATGAGCGCCGTGACGGAGAGCGTCGCGATCAGCAGGTGGAGGATCAACTCGCTCGCCTTCTCCGATGCAGTCGCACCGTAGTCGCGCGTCACGCTCAGCGTGACATCGGCCGGCAGGATCCGTCCGCGTGCGGCTTCCACGCGCTCGAGCGCCGCCTGCGTCACCTTCGTCGCGTTCGCGCCCTTCCGCTTCGCCACGCTGATCGTCACGGCATTCGCGGATGCATCACTGCCTTCGGCGTGGGACACATAGCTCATCGCCTCGCCGAAGTCCTCGCGCACGGTGGCGACGTCCTGGACGCGCACCGGCCGGCCGGCCGGCGCCCCGACGACGACACTGCCGACATCGGACACGCTCGTGAGCGCCGTGCCGACTTCCACGAGCGTGATCTGATTCGAGGCGGCGAAGTCGCCGACGAGCATCCGCGTGTTCGCCCGCTGCAGTGCCATCGTGACCTCGCCCGGCGTCACACCGCTCGCCGCCAGTCGAGCGGGATCGAGCATCACCGTGAGGCGCTTCGGCTGCCCGCCGACGATGAACGTCTCGGAGACATCGGCGACGGTGCGGATCTCATCCTCGAGATGCACCGCCACCTGTCGCAGTTCGTTCGAGTCGTAGCGTCGCGACGAGAGTGTGAGTGTCAGCACCGGCACATCGTCGATCGAGTGCGGCTTCACCACCGGTGGCCGCATTCCCGCCGGCAAGCCTTCGAGCGCCGCCATCTTCGCGTGCACCTTCGTGACACTGGCCTCCTGGTCCTCGCCGACCTTGAAGCGCACGGTCACGAGCGAGAATCCCTCGCCCGCGGACGTGTATACGTGATCGACGCCCGGGATCTCCCACATGCGCCGCTCGATGGGACGCGCCAGCAGGTTCTCCGCTTCCATCGGACCGGCGCCCGGCAGTATCGCCATCACGTCGATCATCGGCACCGAGATCTGCGGCTCCTCCTCGCGCGGCGTCGCCATCATGCCGATCACGCCGACGATGAGCGCGGCGACCGAGACGAGCGGAGTGAGCTTCGACTGCAGGAACGACTTGGCGATGCGGCCAGCGATGCCCATGTCAGTTCTCCTGCGGTGCCGCGGTGGTGGGCGCCGGCGCGACGGATGGCATGACCACCGCTTCGCCTGCGTCGAGACCGCCCGTCACTTCCACGCGATCGCCGAAGCGGCGCCCGAGACGCACCCAGCGCAGGTCGTCGCCATTGGTCCCGCGCACGAGCACGCCGGTGAGGTCTCCCTCCTGCCGTAGTGCCGCCGCCGGGATCAGCAGCGCGCGTGATTCTCCGCGCGGGAGCGAGAGCGTCGCGGCAGAGCCTGAGAGGTGGCGCTCGCCGCGGTTGTCGACGATCGCGTTAACGATGTAGGCATTGCCCATCGCCGCCGGCACCACGCCCTCGATGACGGCGGTCGCCGGTTCATCGGCGATACTGACCACGATCGTCGTCCCGCGGCGCAGACCGCGCACCGCGTCAGGCGACACGGTCGCGGTGAGCCGGAGACGGCGCGTGTCCTGCACGGTCACCAGCGGTGCACCGGGCGCGGCGAAGGCGCCTGCATCGAGGAACCGCGCGGTGACCATCCCATCGAACGGGGCGCGCACAACGGCATAGTCGGTGAGCGTCGCGACCTCCGTGACACCGTCATCCGCTTGCGCCACGGCAGCGGCGGCGCGCGCGAAGGCTGTCTCCGCCGCATCGAGCTGCGCACGCGTGGCCGCACTGTCGGCGTAGAGCGCACGGATGCGCGCCGCATGCAGCGACGCTTCCCGATGCACCGCGGCGGCGGCAGACAGCACCGCGCGCGCCTGACCCTGCTTCGCCGCGAGGTCGCGCGCATCGATGCGCACGAGCGGCGTTCCCTTCTTCACCTGGTCGCCCTCGCGCACAAGCACTTCGAGTACCGTGCCCATCAGTTTGGTACTGAGCGTGGCCTGGGCGAACGCTTCCGCCGTGCCTGAAGCGTCCAGCGACACCGGGACGATCGTGTCCAGGACGAGTATTGTGGTGCCGGCGTCTGATGGCGCCGCGCGTGCGGACGCCTCATCGACCGCGCTGGTTCCGCAAGCGGCGACCGTGAGGGCGAGGCCCGCGAGTAGGATATGGTTGCTGATCTGGCTCATCGGTGCTGGTCCTGTGTCTGCGTGGGTGATGCGACGATTGCCGATGGGGCGTCGTCGAGTGCCGCGAGAGCCGCCGGGTCACCGCCAAGCGCCTTGTGTCGTTCGGCGGCGGCCATGATGACGGCATAGCGAGCGGCCGCGAAGTTCAGCGCGCTTCGTGTTTCGGTAGCTGATGCATCGAGCAGCTCGACGACCGTCGCGAGCCCGCCTTCGTACTTCCGGCCCACGATGCGATGCGCTTCGGCGCTCCGCGCAGCGGCGCGTTCGGTGATGTCGAGGCGCGTGAGCGCGGCGCGCAGTGCGTGTTCCGACTGCTCTGCTTCGAGCAATGCCTGCTCGCGCGCCGCCTCGGAGGCGGCGCGCGCGGCCGACGCACGACCGGCGGTCATCTGGTGTTCGGCGATCTCATTCGCGCCGGCAAAGGGTGACCAGCTCGCCATGATGCCGACCGTCCAGCTGCGGTCGCCGCCGTAGAGGCGGCTGGCTGAGTTCCAGTCGTAGCGCGCGACACCGTTTATGCGCGGCGCGTACAGTGACTGCGCGCGTCGCACGTCCAGACGCGCGACTTCAAGCCCGAGCGCCGCGCTGGCGAGGTCGGCGCGATCGCGCACCGCCTCATGACCATCGCCGTTCGAACCGGTGTCCCTCGAGACGACCGCGCGGATGTGCCCGGCCGCCGGAAGCTCGTCGGGGATGCCGTTGATCGTCGCGCGGTCCGCGCCGAGCACGACGGCGAGCTGCCGCTGTGCGGTGCGGGCCTCGGCCTCCGCGTCGGCGAGCTGCGCGTCGACCTCGCCGGCACCGATCGAAGCGAGCAGCGCGTCCGACTTGGTGACGAGGCCCTGACGCACCATCGACTCCGCCTGGCGTTCGTGCGCATGCGCCGCGCGCGCGGCGACCGCGAGCGTTGCCACGCGTTCATGCGCCAGCGTGGCGCCGTAATACGCGCGAACCACGTCGACGCGTGTCGCGATTCGCGTCCACTCGGCGTTCGCCACGCGCGCGGCGACGCCGCGCGACGCCGCGCGACGTCCGATCCATGCATCCGCGTTGAAGATCGGCTGCTCGATGACCGCGCCCGCCTGGACGTTTTCCACGGCGTCGGGGCGATTGAGCCGTGCGGGGTCGAAATCGGCAGCGGTGATCGCGCGCTGGCGAAGCGTCGTGCCGAACGCGCCGATTGGGTCGGTCGTCCGGACGAACCCACCCTCGAGGCGCAGGGAGGGGAGGATGCCGCGCAGCGCGCCGGTCGCCTCGCCGCGTGCGGTGGCGGCAGCGCCGTCGGCCATGCGGTTCCGGAATCCCGATGCGTCGGCGCGTGTGAGTGCGTCGCGCAACGTAAGCGTGCCCTGTTGGGCGGTGGCCATCGTCGGCACGGCCACGAGTGAGACGAAGAGGAGTGTGCGGAGAGTCATGGGCAGGTCGGCTTGGCGTTCGGGTGCTCTCTCCGTCAAAGGAGAGAGGCGGCTATCTACAGCTATATGATTATATAGTAATGTACCAAAACGCAAGGGCGCCGCCCCTCGCGACGGCTTGCCAGCCGTGGTCAGGTGACGCAGGTGATGCGAACGGTTGTCTCTTGCGGCGGCGCTACCTCAGCGCTCCGACTCCGCCTCGCGTGCGAACACCAACGTCAGTCGCTGCCCGTCCTGCGTCATCATGGTCGGCGACCAGCCGCCGCGACTGCGTTCATTCAGCAGGTCGGTGAGCGCGTCCTCGTCTTCCCGCTGGTGCCGGGTCAGACGGACGATGACAGCCTGATATTCTTTCATGGCGCCGAAGATAGTAGCTTGTCGCACATGCTCACCACCCCTGCACTTCCCGGACTCACCGTCGTCTCGCACCCCCTGGTGCAACACAAACTCTCGATCCTCCGTGATCAGGCGACGCCGAAGAAGATCTTCAAGGAACTCGTCGACGAGATCGCGATGCTGATGGCCTATGAGGCCACCGCAGATCTCGCGCTCGAGGACGTGCGGATCGACACACCGCTCGAGACGACCACCGCGCAGCGCGTCGCCGGCAAGAAGCTTACGCTCGTGCCCATCCTGCGCGCAGGGCTGGGGATGGTCGAGGGGATCCTCAAGCTCGTGCCGTCCGCACGCGTCGGACACATCGGCGTCTACCGCGACCACGACACGCTCGAGCCGGTGGACTACTACTTCAAGGTCCCGGGCGACACCGCGGAGCGCGACTTCTTCCTGCTCGATCCCATGCTCGCGACCGGCGGAAGCGCGGCGAGCGCCGTTGCTTCACTCAAGCGCGCGGGCGCACAGCGCATCCGCTTCCTCTGCCTTGTCGCCGCTCCCGAGGGAGTGAAGCGACTGCATGCGGCGCACCCCGATGTGCCCATCTTCGCCGCGTCGCTCGATCGTGAGCTCAATGAGCACGGCTACATCATGCCGGGACTCGGTGACGCGGGCGACCGCCTCTTCGGAACGCGCTGACGGCTCGCCGATCCAGCCCTTGTTCGCAATCACGTCCTCTTGTCCGCAAACACGACAAGGCATATCGTTCGCCCATGTCCTCCTCGCGCGGACGTCATCGGGTCATTGCACGTCGCCTCGTCCCCACTGAATGCTGATCAATCTGCTGCCCGACTTCTTCGCCGTTCTGCAGAGCGCCGATCCTGTCGCAGCATATCACCGCTACTACGAGGCCAACCGCCATCTCCTCGGCGCGTACTGGCACAACTACGTCATCGAACCCGACGGCCCGCATTTCAATGAGGTCGTGCGTGAGACGGTGCGTGGCAGTCGCGACGACCTGCGCACGATGCTCGAACGCACCGACGTCGTTGCTCTCGCAAAGCAGGCCGAGGCGCAGTGCACCGAACTCCTCGAAGTCGATTCGACCATCGATGTCGTGCTCATGGTCGGTGTCGGCGCGGCGAACGCCGGCGAACTCGTCGTCAATGGCCGCGGCGTCGCATTCGTCTGTCTCGAGCATTTCACGTCGGTCACCAACAGCACCACGCGCGGACTCGGACTCGACCCTGAGCTCATCCCGATGTGGCTCGCTCATGAGATCGCGCACTGCGTGCGCTACACCTCCCCCCAGAGCCGCTCCGAGCTCCGTCGGCTCGTCGCTGCCGCAGGCGGATTCTATTCCTATTGGGAGACGGGACGCGGCGCGACGCTGCGCGAACATCTCGTCAATGAAGGTCTGGCCGTGCACGCTGCACGGCAGTTGAGCCCGGGGCATGCAGCCTGGGAGTACTACGGGTTCGAGCGCCGCCACTATGCGCGCGTGCGTGAACTCGAAGCGATGCTGACGCGATCGGTGGCCGAGGACCTCGACCGGGCGGGCCTTGGCCTCCGTTTGCGTTGGCTGTCGGGTGGCATGAGCGACACTGCGCGCACCGTGCAGCGTCACGTGCTTCCCGAACGCGCCGGCTACTGGATCGGCGCGAAGATGGTCGAACAGGCGATCGCCGAAAAAGGCATCGCGTGGGCGTTGAGGGCGGACGCTCGCGAAGTCACACCGTTCGCCGACGTGGCCGCTCGCACGGCATAACAGGAGCGCACTACTCGGTGGGCGCGCGCGACCGGCTCCGGGGCCGGCCGCGCGTCGCTCTTTTCAGGAGCTACTTCCCCACGCAAAAGGTGCGGAACACCCGCTCGAGCACTTCGTCCACGTCGATCCCGCCGAGCAGTTCGTCCATCGCGTGGGCGGCAGCGCGCAGGTGCGTCGCCGCGACGGGAGCGGGAAGCTCATCGCGCTCCCAGGCCTCGCGGAAGAGCAGCACCTCGTCACGCGCGGCGCGCAGCGCGGTCACATGCCGCGCGCGCGTCACCATCGGCATCTCCTCGGCGGGGTCGGGCTGCATCCGCCGCACGGCGTCCGCGATCGCACCGCGGAGATCAGCGAGGCCCGCGCCGGTGACGGCGCTCACGCGCACGGGCGCAGGTGCCGCCGCCAAGGTCATGACGGACGATCGCGTCGCGTCCCGCGTCGCGTCCACGGAGCGCGCATCGAGATCGCACTTCGTCCGCACACCGATGCGCATCGCGGCCGTCAACGGCGCGACCACGGCATCCGCGGCGCGCACCGCATCCTCCGAATCGCCGCAGACAAGCACGAGATGTGCACCCGCCAGCCGCTGCTCGCTCACTTCCACACCGAGCCGCTCCACGGAATCAGCACTCGCACGCAGTCCCGCCGTATCGACGAGCCGCAGGGGCCATGGATCATGGTCGACCAGCACTTCGACCGCGTCGCGCGTCGTGCCTGGCACCGCACTCACGATCGCGCGTCGCTCGCCGGCC
>JANOTV010000338.1:0-2230 GCA_031416495.1 Gemmatimonadota bacterium | reverse complement strand
CCCAGCGTCGCCGCGCCCATGCGTCGTCTCGTCATGAGGCATCCTCGACGCTGTCCGCGACGCTGTCCGCGACGCTGCGGACCGAGCGCTCGAATCCGTTCGCGGAAGCGCTGGTCGTGAGATGGCACTGGCGACAGTTGGCGCGCTCCGGGTGCGGCGTTCGGAGCCCGACGACTCCGCCGGGCGCCGAGTGGCAGGCGAGGCAGTTCCCCCGCAAGTGCAGGTCGTGCGGGATCGGTGGTGGCGCGCCCGTCTGCGCGCTCCGCGTCACTCTCGGCGGGGCCAGCCCCTTCCAGTCCAGCCCGGACTCCGCCCAGCGCATCGCGCCCGGCGCGTGGCACTGGCGGCAGCGGTCGCTCGGATCGGTGCTCGGGAGCGCGATCGCCATGAGCTTGGCGTCCCCCACGTGACATTGCAGGCAGGCGCCCATCTCAGGATGCGGCGTCACCGGTACATAGGCGCCGAAGCGCTGGGAGTAGCCGCCGCGTTCGTGGCAGGTGTTGCATCCGCCGGTCTGGAACTCGCTCGGCGTGAGCCCGTGGGGGATGCGCGGCGGCGCACCGGCATAGGCACGCAGCGCGTTGTAGGTCGCCAGTGTGCGCGGATGCGCCGCGCGGCGCGGACCATAGGTCGGCTCGGTGGCCAGCACACCGGGGCGGGTGAGGAAGACCCGCGCCTCGGCAGCGATCGGGTGCACGGGCGGCATGAGGAGCGCCACGACGAGGGCCTCCGGTGCGGCGGCGCGCTCCGCCGCCACGCGTCGGGCTGCGACGTTGATGGCCACGACCGCCACGATCGCCGACGCAACCAGGCCGACGCGCAGCGCTACCCCCACCGCTCGTGGTCCGAGGGGACTCATGCGCCCTCCCCCGCGCTCACCCGCTCCAGACGCACGGCACAGGTGGTGGTGTCGGGCTGTCCGGACAGCGGACAGCTGGCGTCGAGCTTCAGCCGGTTGACCGGCGACGACTCGTCGAACGAGGGTACGAAGAGCTGGCCGCGCGGCGGCTGGGAGCGGTTGTCGTTGCGCGCCTCTATCGTCAGCGAGGCGCGTCGGCTCGTCACTCGGACGGTGTCGCCGTTGCGGATGCCGAGCTGCCGCGCGTCGTCGCCGTGGATCTCGAGGTAGGCGCGCGGGGCAGCACGATGGAGCGTCGGGATGCGCTGCGTCATGGAGCCGGTGCCCCAGTGCTCGAGCACCGCCCCCGTCCGGAGCCAGAACGGGTAACCGCGGTCGGGCGACTCGGCGGGCGGCTCCTGCGGCCGCAGCCAGATCCACGCCCGGCCGTCCGGATGGCCGTAGAAGTCGAACGCGCCGCGCGCTCGGTCGGCCGCCGGGTCGTGTGCGGTGTTGTAGCGCCACCGCGTCTCGCGCCCATCAACGAAGGGCCAGAGGACACCGGGGCGCGCCTTCAGTGCCGTGAAGGGCGCCAGTGCGCTCCTCGGACTATCATGGAATCGGCGGTACTCATCCCAGATCTGCTGGATGTGACCACCACGCGACCAAGGAAAGAGCGCGTCGAACCCCAGTCGGCGGCCGACCTCGATCATCTGCCAGGCGTCGCTCATCGCGTCACCGGGGGGCGCGACCATCTGGTCGAAATGCTGCATGCGCCGCTCCACGTTCGCGAAGATCCCCTCGCGCTCGATCCACATCGCTGCGGGCAGCACGACGTCCGCGAGGTTCGTCGTCGGCGTCGGGTATGCCTCCGAGACCACGAGGAACCGGTCCCCCGTCGCTGCGGCGCGACGATACCGGTCCAGGTTCGGCAGGCTGACCATCGGGTTGGTCGCCTGTATCCAGAGGAAGCGGATGTCGCCCTTCTCGAACGCGCGCAACATCGAGAGCGCGGCGTGCGTCGGCCGCGGGTCGAGCCGCTCCACCGGCACGCCCCAGATCGCTGCGGCCCGGCGTCGGTCCGCTTCGTTCTGCACGACGCCCCGCGGCAGCGTGTGGGTCAGCGACCCCGCGTCGTGCACTGCGGCACCGCCGCTCGGCTGGCCCGTGAGACACAACGGACTGTTCCCGGGAGTCGCGACCCTTCCCACGAGGAGGTGGATGTTGTAAAGCAGGTTGTTCAGCCAAGTGCCGCGCGCGTGTTGGTTCACATTCGCGCCCCAGACGGACATCACCTTGCGCGTGCGATCGCCGTAGAGCGATGCCAGCCACCGGATGCTCTCAGCCGGGACGCCGGAGAGCCGCTGCGCCTGCTCCGGCGCGGTCGCGGCG
>JANOTV010000337.1:0-6088 GCA_031416495.1 Gemmatimonadota bacterium | reverse complement strand
CGCGCTCGCGGAGGCCGAGGAACGCGAACTGGTGAAGGCGCTGCTCGACTGGCCCGCATTCGCCGCCGCCGCGGCCGACGCACTCGAGCCCCATCGCGTCGCCACCTGGCTCCTCGAGACTGCGCGTCTCGTGCACATCTGGTATCACAAGCATCACGTGCTCGGCGAACCCGAGCAGATCATGCAGGCCCGTCTTGCACTGGCGAAGGCCGCACGCATCACGCTCGCGAACGGGCTCGGCCTGCTCGGCATCAACGCACCGGAGCGGATGTGATGTCACAGCCTTCCGCCGTCCACCCTCTACCTCATCTCCCGTGTCCGTACTAGTCGTCGGCTCCGTTGCACTCGACTCCGTTGAGACCCCCTTCGGCAAGACCGACGAGGTGCTCGGTGGCTCGGCCAACTACTTCGCGGCGTCCGCGTCGCACCAGACGCCCGTGCAACTCGTGGGCGTCGTCGGCAGTGACTACCCGATGGAGAAGCTCGAGGCGCTCAAGGCGCGCGGCGTGGACTTCGCCGGACTCGAGCATGCGGCGGGTGAGTCGTTCCGCTGGCGCGGCCGCTATCGCCACGACCTCAACTCGGCAGAGACGCTCGAGACGCGCCTTGGCGTGTTCTCGCACTTCCGCCCCAAGCTGCCCGACCAGTTCAAGTCGGCGAA
This sequence comes from Gemmatimonadota bacterium, assembly GCA_031416495.1. Lineage (GTDB taxonomy): Bacteria > Gemmatimonadota > Gemmatimonadetes > Gemmatimonadales > Gemmatimonadaceae > Pseudogemmatithrix. The sequence goes on along the minus strand of JANOTV010000337.1, from coordinate 5,427 downwards.
GTTCGTGTTCCTCGCCAACATCGACCCGCGCCTGCAGCTCGACGTCCTGAGCCAGGTGGAGAAGCCGACGCTCGTCGCGTGCGACACGATGAACTTCTGGATCGAGTCGCGACGCCCCGACCTGCTCAAGCTGCTCGGCAAGGTCGACCTCATCACGCTCAACGACGGCGAGGCGCGCCAGCTCACCGAGCAGTCGAATCTCGTGCAGGCGGCCCGCTGGATCCTCGCGCGCGGCCCGCGCACGGTGCTCATCAAGAAGGGGGAGCACGGCGCGTTCATGTTCACGAACGACTCGGTGTTCTTCGCGCCGGCGTATCCGCTCGAGTCGGTGTTCGACCCGACCGGTGCAGGGGATTCGTTCGCGGGCGGCTTCATGGGCTGGCTCGCGCGCACACGCGACTTGAGCGACGCGAACATGCGCCGCGCCGTGATCCTCGGCTCGGCGATGGGATCGTTCGCCGTCGAAGGGTTCTCCATCACGCGCCTGCTCGAGATCTCCCGCGCCGACATCGATGCGCGCATGGGTGAGTTCCATCGCCTCGTGACCTTCGACCAGACGCTCGACGGGTGAGCGAAGAGCAGAAAGGCTTCACCTACGCAAGCGCCGGCGTCGACATCGGCGCGGCGGAGGACTCCAAGCACCGCATCAAGCGACTGGTGGAGTCCACGTTCACGGCGGGCGCGCGCGGTGTGTTCGGCGGATTCGGCGGGATGTTCCGCGTGCCCGAGGGCGCGCGCAAGCCGCTGCTCGTCTCGAGCGCCGATGGCGTCGGCACCAAGATCAAGGTCGCGATCGAAGCTGATCGTCACGACACGATCGGACACTGCCTCGTCAATCACTGCGTCAACGACATCCTCGTGCAGGGCGCGAAGCCGCTCTTCTTCCTCGACTACGTCGCGTTCGGGAAGTTGATCCCGTCGGTCGTGGAAGGGATCGTCGCCGGTGTTGCCGCTGGGTGCCGCGAGAACGGCGCGTCGCTCGTGGGTGGTGAGACGGCGGAGATGCCCGGCGTGTACACGCCTCCCGACTACGACCTCGCCGGATTCGTCGTCGGCATGGTCGAGGAAGACGACGTCATCACGCCGGCCGGTGTGCGTGACGGTGACGTGCTCGTCGGACTCGCGAGCACGGGGCTCCACACCAACGGCTACTCGCTCGCGCGCCGCATCGTGAACGAGCGGCTCAAGCTCGGACCGCACGACGCCTTCCCGGACGCCGGTGGCAAGTCCGTCGCCGACGTCCTGCTCGCGATCCACCGCTCATATCTCTCGATCCTCGGACCCGCGCTCCAGCAGATCCACGCCATGGCGCACATCACCGGCGGCGGCATCCCGGGGAACCTCGACCGCGCACTCCCGCCGAACATCGACGCCGTCGTCGAGATGGCGTCGTGGGAGATCCCGGCGGTGTTCCGCGTGCTCGAGAGCGCCGGCGGCGTCGAGCGCGCCGAGATGTATCGGGCGTTCAACCAGGGCGTCGGGATGATTGTGATCACGGACACACATGGTGCCGAGGCGGTACGTGACCTCGCGACCCGGGGCGGCGTCGATAGTTGGGTCATAGGTCATACCCGTTTCGGTTCGGGACGGGTTCATCTTGTCTAATCAGGAGCAGGTCTAATGCGTCGTATCCTTTTGGCATCTTCTGCAGCGCTTGCCCTTACCATCGCCCCGCTGAGCGCACAGGGTCGTGCCGCTTCCTGCCCGGCTGGCACCATCCAGCAGCGGGCCACGGCCGACGCCTGCGAGAAGGCGATCGACCTCTTCAATTATATGATGCCGCAGCTCGGCACTTCCCTCGCGGGAGGCAGCCACACACTGGGCATCGGCAGCACGCTGGGCGGCTTCCCGCACCTCGCGCTGGCGCTCCGCGGCAACGCCGTGTTCGGTGACCTGCCGGACATCAATGGCATCGCCGTGTCGCCTACCGGGCCGACGCGTTCGAACATCGCGACCAACTCGCAGATGCTCGGCTTGCCGGGCGTGGACTTCGCGCTCGGCCTGTACAAGGGTTTTCCGCTTGGCGTCTCGCGCGTCGGTGGTGTGGACCTCATCGGCAGCCTGACCTACGTGCCCGACATCGAGAACGCCGGCGTCTCCATCACCACGTCCAGCGGCTCGGTCAAGGTCGGACTTGGCGTTCGCGTCGGCATCCTCGAGCAGTCGGTCGTAGTGCCGGGCGTGGCGTTCTCGTACCTGCGGCGCGATGTGCCGACGCTCGCCCTCACGGCGTCGTCCGGCAACGATACATTCCTGCTCGATAACTTCGACGTGAAGACGACGTCGTGGCGCATCGCGGCGCAGAAGAACCTCATGCTGTTCCAGCTCGGCGCCGGTGTCGGCCAGGACACGTATGAGTCGGCCGCCGACATCACCGTCACCGTGCGCGACGCGATCATCCCGGGCGGCAGCGCGAGCCTCACGACGAGCCCCGACCAGTCGCTGACGCGCACCACGATGTACGGCTCGGTCGGCATCAACCTCTTCCTTGCGAAGCTTGTTGCCGAAGTCGGCCGTGTGAGCGGTGGAAACGTCGAGACGTACAACACCTTCGCGGAAGAGGCGGACAAGGCGCGTCTGTACGGCTCGCTCGGTATCCGCATCAGCTTCTGACCAGCATGGATTCCACCGGGTCCCCCGCGCGCGGTCCTTCAGTGGCCTCGCGCGACGGGGCTCGCATGCGACGCGCGCTGCTCTTGGCGCGTCGCGGGTGGGGACGCACGGCGCCGAACCCAATGGTCGGCGCCGTTGTCGTTCGCGATGGTGAAGTCGTCGGCGAAGGCTGGCACGCCGAGTACGGCGGACCGCACGCGGAGGTGATGGCGCTCGCCGCGGCCGGTGATCGCGCGCGCGGCGCGGAGGCCTACGTGACGCTCGAGCCCTGCGTGCACTTCGGGAATACGCCGCCCTGCGCCGATGCACTCATCGCCGCGGGTGTCCGGCGGGTGGTCGTAGCGATCGAGGATCCCAACGACGTCGCGAGCGGCGGCATCGAGCGCCTGCGCGCCATGGGGATCGAGGTGGTGGTCGGTGTGGAGGCGGAGGCCGCGCGCGACATGAATGCATCGTGGCTCCACTCGTTCACGTCGGCTACGCGCCCGTACATCACGCTCAAGCTTGCCGTCTCCATCGACGGCGCGATCGGGCTGGTTGGCGGCGTGCAGCAGTGGCTCACGGGGCCGGCGGCACGGCGATACGTGCACCGGCTACGTGCGGGCGCCGATGCGATCGCCGTGGGCATCGGGACCGCGCTCGCTGACGATCCTCAGCTGACGGTGCGCTCCGGCCGCCGACCGCGCTTGGCGCCCACACGCGTGGTGTTCGATCCCACCGCGCGTCTCCCCGTGACGAGCAAACTCGCGCGGGGCGCCCGGAAGGTCCCTGTGATGGTGCTGGCCAATACGCCGACGGACACGGCGGTCACGGCGCTCGAGGAGCGCGGAGTCGTCGTGCGGCGCGCACCCGGCATGGACGACCACCTGGCGATCCTCAGGGCGGACGGCATTCGGCATCTCTTCGTGGAGGGTGGCGCCGGCATCGCCGCAGCCCTGCTGAATGCCGGATGGGTCGACCGGTTGATTATCTTTAGGGTGCCGGTCCTGCTTGGGGCCGGGGCCCTGTCGGCATTCGGGAGCGTCGCTTCATCACCGCTGGGTGACTCGAGATGGTCGATCGTCGAGCACCGCATGTTCGGGGATGACTCGATGACCGTCTACCGTGCTCCGGGCCGCTGATTCTCATTCACTGATCCTGCCGTTCATGTTCACGGGTCTCATCACAGCCATCGGTGAAGTGCGCAAGGTGTCCACGACGGACGCCGGGCGCGAGCTCGTCATTGCCGCGCCATGGACCGACCTCGTCGAGGGAGAGAGCATCGCCTGCAACGGCGCGTGCCTCACGGTGCGGTCGCTCGGCCCGGGGTGGTTCTCCGTCGCGGCCGTGATCACGACGATGGACCGCACGACGATCGGCGCATGGCGCGTCGGCGCGCGCATCAATCTCGAGCGCGCGATGGCACTCGGCGACCGCTTCGGTGGTCATATCGTGCAGGGCCATGTGGATGGCGTCGGCCGCGTGATCTCCGCCGCGCAGCACGGCGACGCATGGCTCATCGAGATCGAGGTCCCGGCGGAGATCGACGAACTGGTCGTCCCGCTCGGCAGCATCGCGGTGGACGGCGTGAGTCTCACGGTCAATGCGCTCCCGCGCCCGGGCGTGCTGCAGCTCTCGGTGATCGAGCACACCATGCGCCACAACACGCTAGGCGCGCTGCGCGCGGGCGACGCCGTGCAGCTCGAAGCGGATTTCCTTGCGAAGCATCTCAAGCGCCTCGCGGCGCCACTACTCCATACGTGACTATGTTCGGCACCATCGAGCAGGCCCTCAAGGACCTTCAGGCCGGCAAGTTCATCGTCGTGGCCGACGATGAGGACCGGGAGAACGAAGGCGACCTCATCTGCGCCGCGGAGTACATCACGCCGCAGATGGTGAACTTCCTCATGCGCGCGAAGGGCATGATCTGCGTCGCGCTCTCGCCTGGCCGCGTGAACCAGCTCGGTCTCGCGATGATGGGCGAAGAGAACACCGACGCGCTGCGTACAGCGTACACGGTGACGGTGGATGGCGCCGCGAAGCATGGTGTCACGACCGGCATCAGCGCGTCGGACCAGTCGGCGACGATACGGCTCATGGCGTCCGCCGCCACGCATGCGAGCGACCTTCGCCGCCCGGGTCATGTGCATCCGCTCCGCGCGCGTGCTGGTGGCGTGCTGCAGCGCGTCGGGCACACGGAAGCCGCCGTGGACATGATGCGCCTCGCCGGCCTGGAGCCCGCAGGCGTGATCTGCGAGATCCTCAATGACGACGGCACCACCGCCAGACGCGAGGATCTCGCGGCGTTCGCGAAGGAGCACGACCTCTCCTTCGTGACGGTCGCGCAACTCGTCGCGTACCGCCTGCAGAACGAACGCCTCGTGCATCGCGAGGCCGATGTGCGCCTGCCCACGGAGTACGGGGAGTTCCGGCTGATCGGTTATCGCAACGACGTGGATGACCGCGAGCACGTCGCGCTCGTGTACGGCGCCGCAGAAGGCGCGCAGGACGTGATCGTACGCATGCACTCCAGGTGTCTCACCGGCGACGCCTTCCACTCGCTGCGCTGCGACTGCCACTGGCAGTTGCACGAGGCCATGCGCCTCATCGCCGAGGCCGGGAAGGGCGTGATCGTCTATCTCGATCAGGAAGGGCGGGGCATCGGCCTCCTCAATAAGCTCAAGGCCTACCAGCTGCAGGATGAAGGCGCCGACACTGTGGAGGCGAACGAGCGACTCGGCTTCGCCCCCGACCTTCGGAACTATGGCATCGGCGCCCAGATCCTCCTCGACCTCGGTCTCACCTCCATTCGCATCATCACCAACAACCCCAAGA
>JANOTV010000336.1:0-13739 GCA_031416495.1 Gemmatimonadota bacterium | reverse complement strand
TGCGACGCCCCGCTCACCTCGGTGAACGGGGCGTTGTGCGTGTGGGGTCACAGCGGTCCGAGCGACTCCTCGAACAGCGCGGGGAGATCGACGTCGAGGGGTGCCGATGCGCCCGGCGGTTCCCAGCGAAGCGACTCGCTCAGGATCTCCGGGCGCTCGTCATTGGGGCGCCAACGCTCGATGGTTCGGGCGTCACCAGCACCGCACGACCGGACAGTTGACTATGGTCGTTGACTATGGTACCATATCCGCATGGTCAAGAAACCAGCCGACACCATCGCCATCTCCCTGTTCAAGGCGACCTGCCTCGGCGTCCTCGAGCGCGTACGCCGCACCGGAGCATCGGTCATCGTGACGCGCCGCGGCGTACCGATTGCCGAGGTCATCCCGCCCTCCATCGCCAGCACACACGCTGGGTGGCTCGGGGCCATGCGTAGCACCGCCACCATCGCCGGTGACCTGGTATCGCCTGCGAGCGAGTCAACCGACTGGGAGGCGACGAGTTCGTGAAGTTGCTGCTCGATACGCACATCTGGCTGTGGGGTCTCCTCGAACCCGAGCGACTGACGCCTGCCGTGCGTCGTGCGCTGCAGTCGAAGGACAGCGAACTCTGGCTGTCACCCATCAGTGTGTGGGAAGCCCTCATTTTGGCCGAACGAGGCCGATTGACCGTTCGCACGTCACCAGCGGAATGGGTGCAGCAGATGGTCGAGGCAATCCCGCGCCGAGAGGCACCGCTGACACACGATATCGCCGTGATGAGTCGTCGTCTTGCGTTGTCGCACCAGGATCCAGCGGATCGCTTTCTCGCCGCCACGGCGCGGGTGATGGGACTGACGCTCGTCACGGCGGATGAGCGACTGCTGCAGTCCAGGGAGTACGCGGTCATGGCGAACAAGTGACTCGCGTTACCGGCCATCTTTCGAAACGGGCGACCGTGCTGTCACCCCCGAATCTCACCCCGCAGTTGCCAACACGCCCACGCTACGCTTGGGAGTTCAAGTCGCGCTTCCGGCGCCGTGCATTCGGCTGGCGATCTCAGCCTGCGATCCGGCGCGTCAAGCAGGGCGTGAGTGAAATCCGGAAAGTCGCCGTCACTGATTCCGTTCTTGCCGCCGAGGGTGCCGTATGCCTGCTGGAACGGCTCTCCCCGGCGCTCGAACAGGTGGACAGTTCATCCGGCGCCATTGGCTCGGCCGTCAACCACGCCATCGATGCGCTCGTGCCGATCATCGCATCCGCGCCCGTTGACGACGCGACACGTGAGAAGTGGCTCGTTCGCCTGTGGAGCGCACTCGAGGCGGACCAGATTCCCTACATCGAGCTGCTCGGCGAATCGTGGGGAGAGCTCTGCGCCTCCAAGGAGCGCGCATCCGCGTGGGCCGACCGCCTGCTCGATCTCACGCGTCTCGCGCTGAGCCCGGACCGCACCCTGCACGGGTTCTTTCACGGAACCACCGCCTGCCTGAGTGCGCTCTACCGCGCCGAGCGTTACGACCTGATCGTCGAGCTGTTGCCGGCGAGTGCCTTGTCGTTCTACAGGGAATGGGCGGTCAAGGCGTTCCATGCGATGGGACGCAAGGACGACGCCATCCGGTACGCTGAGCTCTGTAACGCCGGCATTCGAGCGAGGCAAACGCGCCGGTGAGCTACCACGAGACGTTCGAGTCCGCTGCCTGACAGTCGCCCAGATGCGGGCGCTTCGTCGCATCGGCGGTAGGCGGCAGTGTCATTGTCATCGCCCCTCCAGCGCGAGCCGGCGTGGCGCCACCTATCGCTTCTGCGCCGGCCAGATTCCCGAGAGCGACAACCGGCTGCACCCTACTCGAGGGTCGCTGGGGGGACGTCAACGGAGACTCGATCTCAACGCCGATGGGTGATGGCACCGTCAACATCATCGATGCCCAGCAGATTGCACGCTACAGCGTAGGCCTCACCGCGGCAGCACGCATCAGCACCGCAGTCTCCGTGCCGCCGGCGATCACGCTGGTGGTCGTGGGGCCAGCTCGCAAGGGCGTCTCCGTCGGCGGCACGGTCAATCTTACGGCCGAGCCACGCGACATCTCCGGGACGCCACAGACTGATTGTGTCACGCTGACATGGGCAAGCAGCGACACGGCAATCGCACGAGTTGGTGATAATGGCGCGGTCGTTGGCGTCGCGGCAGGCTTGGTCACGATCACGGCGGTGGCGGGCGGGCGCCAGGGTTCCACTGAAGTGGCGACCTACGTCCCTGTGCGCTTCAGAGTCGTTGCAGGCGGCGGTTACCACGCCTGCGCACTCTCCACCACCGACGCCGCGTACTGCTGGGCGCGCGAAGACAACGGGCAACTCGGCGCGGGAGCATCAGGGACTGCGGCAGCGAGCCGCTAATAGAGCCGTTGTGCACCGATGTCTACGAACTCACCTCGCATCGGGGGGAATCTGGCGCTTTTGCAGCAAAATGGCATCCTATACGGCTTCCGCGGGGTACCCCTCTCGCGGGGACGACCTTATATTGTTGTTTCCCAAGGTGTTAGCCTCGGACCCCGCGCTTTGACTATTCCAAGTGTAACTCCAGTCTCGATCTTCGCTCCACCACCGCCGCCGCAGGCGACCGTGAAGTTTCCTCTGGGGTGGATTCTCGACAATGCATCACCATCGCTACAATATCGAGCCATTGTTGATGTAGCGCGCATGAAGATCAGCGGTTCTCCCGCAATCGCTGACCTTCCATATGCCTACCGCCCGGCGCTGGAGCTGGCCGTTCAGGCTTCGATCGATGGCGTCTGGAACAACTCGATGCTCGCGCTGCCCTCGCAGCGTTCTGAGCATTTCGAGGGGATCGGCACCATTCCGGCCTTCCGCCGCCTGACGGAGTACGGCTGGGACAAGGACGGTCCGCCGCTCTTCCACACGCGCCGCATCCTTTTTCGGCTCCTCGCCGAGGACCACGATCGCGCGCAGCTCTACGAGCTCGCGCCTACGAAGGCGAAGGTGGAGGAGGAGTTCCTCATGATGCAGCGCCAACTGCTGCGTGAGGCCGCCGGTGCCGCACTCGCGGGTGGCGGATTCGAGGGAGATCCGCGCCTCCGCGGGCTCGCGCGCCGCACCTTCGATCGCATCGCGGACTTCCTGCGCTCCCCGCTCGCGGAGAAGCCGTGGATCCGCATCGGCAATAAGCAGGTGCTGCATCCGGAAGCGTTCCCACCGACGATGCACGCGCTGCATCTCATCGCCCACATGCCGCTCTTCCAGAGCGAGCACTACGAGGCGATGAACCGCCTGTACGAGTATCTCACGCGTCCGCTCCCGCGCCAGGAGTCGGTACAGGTCATCGGCACGCAGCTCCTTCCGGTGCCGCATCTCGTGCTCGGCGATCACCTGCCGCATCGCAATGCGGTGGAGAACGACGTGCCGGCCGCGCTGTCGTGGCTCGAGCTGATGGCGCGTCTCGGGTTCCTGCGCCGCAACGAGAACTGGACGAAGATGTACGAGCGGTTCGTCGATGATTCCGACCGCACGGGCGTCTGGCATCCACACAAGGGCATGGCGATGCCCAAGAGCACCAATCCGTATGTCTGGCCGATGTTCCCGCTCGAGCAGACGCACGGCGGCGATGAACGCTGGGCCGACGTGACGTTCCGCATCGGGCTCATCGCGCGATTGTCGGGACGGCCGGTCGAGTTGATCTGATCTCCACGAGACTTCCCGCCGAGGCCTGGTTCCCGGCGGGCGTCGCCGGGATCACGACACGCCGGTTGGTGCTGCCCACGGGCCTTGCCCTCCGCGTGCTGGAGGCGGGGCCCGCTGACGGTCCTCCCGTGCTGTTGCTGCATGGCTGGGCGGTCACGAGTTATCTCTGGCGCCACAACATCCTCGCGCTGGCCGAGGCAGGGTTCCGCGTCGTGTCGGCAGACCTGCCCGGGCACGGGCTCTCCGATGCCCCTTCAGCGTCCGGTTCGTACACGCTGGACGCCTTCGCTCGCTCGGTGTTCGCGTTGCTCGATGCACTGCAGATCCCGCGCGCCACGATCGTCGCGCAGTCGATGGGGGCAAAGGTCGCGCTGCAGTGCGCGCTCGATGCGCCGGAGCGAGTGGACCGTCTCGTGCTCTTCGGTCCGGTGGGTTTTGGGATCCTGCCACCATGGAAGACACTCTCGCCCCTGCTGCCATCGATCCCCGGTGAGCTGCTCACCTACATGGTGCCGCGGCGGGTCATCGCCTTCATCCAGCACCGGGTGTATGGCAAGCTCGGGTGGTTCTCCGAGGCTGATGTGGACCAGTACTGGGCGCCGACGCAGTTCGCGCCCGTGGTCCGAGCCCAGTTGCAGATGCTGAAGGAGTTCGACTGGTCGCCATGGGACGTCGCGGCGTTGCGCACCCTGCAGGTGCCGACGCTGCTCGTTTTCGGCACCCGTGACCGCACGGTGCGGCCGGTGCACGCCGAGCGACTCGCCAAGGAACTGCCCAACGGCCGCCTGGAGTGGATCGAGGATGGCGGCCATGTGGTGATGGAAGAAGTACCCGAGCGCATCAACGCGATGCTGCTCGAAACATTACGTTTCGGAAGATGACCAAGACCAAGAGCAAGCCGACCGCGTCGCCGAAGAAGCGCACGGCCCGCGCGGAGGAACCGAAGGCCGGTGCCTCGACCGAAGCGACCAAACACGATGCGCCGGTCATGCCGGCGCTGACCTCCTCCGCGAGGCTCGCGGAGGCGGAGGCCAGCACGATCGACATCCGCTTCTCCGAACTCGGCCTGAGCGCGCCGATGCTCGCGTCGCTCGAGGCGGCCGGCTACTCGCGACCGACGCCGATCCAGGCGCAGGCCGTGCCGCTCGCACTCCGCGGCCGCGACATCATGGGCCTCGCGCAGACCGGCACTGGCAAGACCGCCGCGTTCACGATCCCGATCATCGAACGCCTGATGGGCGGAGCCAAGCGCACGCGCGCGCTGATCCTCACGCCGACGCGCGAACTCTGCCAGCAGGTGGAAGCGAGCTTTCAGAAGTACGGACAGGGCACGGGACTCGCCGTCGTGAGCGTCTACGGCGGCGTCGGCTATGACATCCAGGTGAAGGCGCTGCGCGAAGGCGTGGATGTGATAGTCGCGACGCCGGGCCGGTTGATCGATCACATCGAGAAGCAGAACGTCATCTTCGACGACCTCGAAGTGCTCGTGCTCGACGAAGCCGACCGCATGCTCGACATGGGCTTCGCCCCGCAGCTCGCGAAGATCGTCGCAGCGCTGCATCCGTACCGCCAGACGTTGCTCTTTTCGGCGACGATGCCGCCGGAAGTCGAGGCACTCGCCCGCAAGTATCTTCGCAAGCCGGTGGTGGTGCAGGTCGGCCGGCGATCGGCGGCCGCGGTCACGGTGCGGCACTTCGTGTATCCGGTGCCAAAGCACAAGAAGACCGAACTGCTCACGCACCTGCTCAAAGAGCTGGGCGCCGGCGATTCGATCCTCGTGTTCACGCGCACGAAGCACGGCGCCGACCGCGTGGTGCAGCATCTGCAGGACGCGAGCTTCAAGGCCGATGCGCTGCACGCGAACAAGACGCAGGTGCAGCGTGAGCAGGCACTCGCTCGCTTCAAGGACGGCAAGGTGCAGGTGCTCGTCGCGACGGACATCGCACAGCGCGGTCTCGACATCTCAGGCATCTCGCACGTCATCAACTACGACGTGCCGCAGCAGGCCGAGGATTACGTGCACCGCATCGGTCGCACCGGCCGTGCGGCGAAGGAAGGCGACGCGTTCACTTTCATGTGCGCGGATGAGATCGGGATGGTGCGCACGGTGGAGCGCATGATCGGCCAGGAGATCCCGCGGATCTCGATTCCGGGGTACGATTTCGGCACCTGACGGCACCTAGCGGCAGGGGGAAGGTGGAAGGTTGAAGGTGGAAGGGGTGACTCGCTCACACCTCCCACCTTCAGTACGACTTTCGCACCCTGCCCAGTCGGCTCACCGTCAGCGTCTCGGCGCGCGCTCCGATGCTCACCACGATCGTCGAGTTGGCGATGCCGTAGCCGAGTCCCGAGGGCGCGTAGATGATGGTATCGCGCGAGGCGCGGAGGGTGACACGGTGGAGACCGCTGAGGTCGCGGCGGTGCAGGGTGTCGGTGTCGATCTCTACGCGCACTTCGCCGACTGCTTCGTCGAGGATGAGCCGCGCGTAACCGGGGCGGCGGATGGCGGCGGCTCGGGCGAGCCTGAGGGCGCCGGCCACCTCGCGCGAGGCCTGCTGAAGGCGCACGGCATCGAGCATCGTGGCGGCGCGAGGGACCGCGATCCCGGCGACGAGGCCGACGAATGTGCAGACGAGGACCAGTTCGACGATCGTGAGGCCGCGGCGCATGGCAGGACCATCCTTTTACGGGAGGGCCTCATGATGCGTAGATTCGTTGCAGCAGGTCTCATCCAACGAGCGCCGATGGTGTATCCATAGCGCGTCCCCGACCCACACCGACCGTTCAATGCGATTCGTGTCCCGAGCGTTCCTCGTCCTTCTGCTTTCGGTGGTCGGCATCGCCGGCTGCTATGAGGATCCGCAGCAGCAGATGGACGAGATGCAGGCGATGACCGACATGGTGGACGCCATGAACGAACTCACTGCACGCACGTCCGAACTGACGTTCACCCTGGACTCACTGCGTCTCGTCATCGCGCGGCAGGACACCGCCATCACTCGTCTCGCAAACCTGGCCGGCGTGCCGTACAACCGATGAGGATCGCTATCTCAACGGGTGGCGGCGACGCCCCGGGCCTGAACGCGGTGATCCGCGCGGCAACGCTCTCGGCGCTCGATCGCGGATGGTCGGTGCTCGGCATCAAGCGCGGCTATGCCGGGCTGCTCGGCGAGGACGAAGTGGTGCCGCTCACCGCGGACTCCGTGCGCGGCATCGGACACCTCGGCGGCACGATCCTGCGCACGACGAACCGGGGCAACCCGTTCGGGTTCCCGATCAAGCAGCGCGATGGCACCTGGAAGGAGATCGACCGGTCGGACGAACTCATCGAGAACGCGCGCAACCTCGGCATCCAGGCGATGATCTCGATCGGTGGCGACGGGTCGCTGGCGATTGCGCAGAAGCTCGTGGACAAGGGCATGCGCATCGTCGGCGTGCCGAAGACCATCGACAACGACGTCGCCGGCACGGTGACGACGTTCGGCTTCGACACGGCAGTGCAGACGGCGATCGAAGCCATCGACAAGCTGCAGACGACGGCTGAGAGCCACGACCGTGTGATGGTGCTCGAGGTCATGGGTCGCAACGCGGGATTCATCGCACTGCACTCTGGACTCTCGGGTTCCGCGGATGTGGTGCTCATCCCTGAGATCCCGTGGAAGATGAAGTACGTCTGCGAGGCGGTGATGGAACGCGACCGCAGCGGACGGAAGTTCGCCATCATCGTGGTGGCGGAGGGCGTGAAGGACGAGCGCGGTGTCACGTCGCTCATCGGAGAATCGATGCCCGGCCAGGACAGGCGCGTGGGCGGCATCGCGCAGCGCCTCGCGACGCAGATCCAGGACCTCACGGGCAAGGAATGCCGTTCGATGGTCCTCGGCCACCTGCAGCGCGGCGGCATGCCCACGGGCTACGACCGGCTGCTCGCGTCGCGGTTCGGCGGCGCCGCGACGCAGGCGGTGGCCGACGGCAAGTGGGGACATATGGTCGCACTGCAGACGCCGAACATCGTGACGGTGCCGATCACCGAGGCGCTCAAGGAGTCGAAGCGCGTGGACCCGAACCACGACGTCGTGCAGACGGCACGGCGGGTGGGAATCAGCTTCGGCGACGAGTGACTCATTCGCCGCAGACGAACCACTCCGTGCCTACGGGGTATGTTTCCTCGTCTCCCCCCGGTGCCCCGATTGAGATCGATCACTCTCGCCACAATCGCAGTGCTCGCGCTCGTGCCCGCCTTCAGGGCCGAGGCACAGACGCGGCGTGCGCCTGCGAGAGACTCCACCTCGGCCCTGCCATCGGGGGTGCCGCGCAGCATGCTTCCCCCCGCGGGCAAGTGCCGCGTGTGGATGACGGGAGTGCCCGCCGCACAGCAGCCCGCTCCGACCGACTGCACGACGGCGCTCCGGCAGACACCGGCAAATGGCGTCGTGGTGTTCGGTCCGTCCGTGAAGCCGCAGTCGCCCTTCGAGAATGGCGATGCGCGCACCGCGACTCCGGAGTCCTCGACGACCCGACAGTCGTCGCCTCCGCGCGGGACGTCCACTGGGTCGCGGCCGCCTGAACCGCCGCCTGCCACGAAGAAGCCGCCGGAGAAGCCGTAAAACCGTCTGATCCGCCGCTTCGGCCGGTACGTGATCCGTACCTTCCGCCAGATCACGAAGCGTTCGTGCGCTCCGGCGGTGATCGCGGCCGCATCATCGTCATCGCGCCCACGCGCGCGGCCTGCGAGACGATCGAGCTGGGATTCGCGCTCGATATCGAGACACTGCTGTGGAGCACGCGCGGCCCCGAGCTGAAGTCGCTCGCGGAGCGGCTCGCCGTGTCCCCGACGCGTCCGCGCGAGGGATTCGGCATCGTCGCCGGCACGGGCACCGGCAAGACGCTCGCCGTGAAGCCGATCGCGAAGGCGCTGCTCGACACCGACGACCTGCGCGTGGGCGTGGTGAACCGCGAGCGGGAGGCGACGCCCGATACGCCGTCGTGGAACGTCGTCATCGTCACGACGGGCATCGCGCGCCGCTGGTTCCAGGACGGCGACATCCGTCCTCACGACACGCTCGTGGTCGATGAGATCCACCAGACATCCGCCGAACTTGAGCTCTGCCTCGCACTCGGCAAGCGCACGGGCTGTCGGTTCATCTGGCTCTCGGCGACGGTGGACCCCGCGTTCTATGCGCGATACCTGCACGCCGCCGAGGTGATCGAGTCGAGCGCGTTCGACCCGACGCGCGCGGCGCGCGTCGAGGTCGAGCGCAAGAAGCCCGTGTACTTCCTCGACGACCGGTTCATCCAGGGAGCGATCAAGGGGAAGCGCGGCATCGGCGTCTTCCTGCCGACGCGCGCCGGCGTGGAAGAGGTCGCCGGGGATGTCGGCGCGCGGTATCCGCGCATGCAGGTCGCGTTCTATCATGGCGGCGAACCGATCCGCGTGATCAGACCGTTCCTCGAGGGCGAGGTGGAGAAGCCGTTCCTCCTCGCGATGACGGCGGCGGGCCAGAGCGCGCTCAACGTGCGAGGTCTCGATACGGTGGTCATCGACGACACGCGCTTCGCGAACGTCGTCGAACACGGCCGCAACGTGCTCACGCGACTGCACCTCGGCGCGAATGAGATCCTGCAGATGGCGGGACGCGTGCACGGACGCGTCGAGGGCGGACGCGTGTTCATCCTGTCCGACCGCGACATCAAGTTCGGCGAACTCAGGCCGACGGCGCCGGAGTTCCAGCTCGCGGGCGACTCCGAGCGCGTGGCGCTCACCTGTGCCGCGCTCGGTGTGCGCGCCGATGAGCTCGACCTGCCCGTGGCGCTCGACAAGCTGTCGTATCGCAAGGCGATAGGCTTTCTCGAGTCGCGCGGCATCATCGAGAACGGCCGGCTCACGACGTACGGCAAGTCGGTGGAAGCGATGCCGGTGGATCGCAGCTGGGCGGAACTGCTCGTGCACTGCGACGATGAGCTCGTTCCGTACGTCGCGGTGATGGCGAGCGTGGAATCACTGCACCGGATGACGCGGGACGACCGCGACCTCTCGGGGCTCATCGTCAGCGGAAGCGATCACCTCACGACGTACAACGTGTACGCGGAAGCGTTCACGACCTGCGGATACCTCAGCGAGGTCTACGGCCTGCCGCGACAGATGTTCGACGAGAGCATCAACGTCTGGTCCGAGCGGCGCGGCGTGCTCGTGAAATCGATCGAGGACGCAGCGCTCGCGATGGCGAGCATCTACCGGTCGGTGGGGCTGCCGCTCCCCAACCGCATGCCGCGCACGACCGGCGCGATCGAGCGGAAGTTCATCGAACTGCTCGCGCGCATCATGCCGTTCGACCTCGTCATCGACGAACAGACGGTGACCGCCGACGAAGCGCGCGTCTCCAAGACGAGCGTGTGCGGAAGCTGGGGTGCGGTAGCCGGTACGCTCCGTTACTTCGCGGACAAGTTCGGTATCCCGCGCGCGGCCATCGAAGGCACGCAGGTGCCGGCCGACCTCGTCCGCGCGAACGCGACGACGCACACGCCGCGGCTCGTGTACGACGCGCAGCGGAAGGAGCGCCCGCTCGCGCTCGAGCGGCGCGTCACGTACTTCGGCTTCGAACTCGAGCGTGAGCGCGAGACGATCACGAGTTTCCCGCCGGGCCTCGAGGACGACGCACGACGTGCGCTCGCCGAGGCGCTGGCTCGTGGAGAAGCACGCCATCAGGCGGTGCTGCGCAACCGGCAGTGGATCGAGGAAGTGCGCGAAGTATGGCGGCGGTCCGGTGGCAAGACGACGCCACTCAGCCAGGCTGACCTCACCGAGTGGTACAGGGAACGGCTCGCGGATGTGCACGACCTCCACGGCTTCAAGGATGCGCCGCTGCGATTCGATGCGGAGGCGTTCGTGCCGGCCGCGGAGCGCGCGCGGTGGATGTCGCTGCCGGGCGCGGTCGAGATGCGCGACCGCACGGTCACGATGCACTACGAAGTGGAAGAGACCGGTAATGGCGCGCTCCAGGGCGTCGTGCGGCTTCAGTTGCCCGAGAAGCTCGCGCGCACGCTCGTCGAGGAGGAACTGCCACGGCTCGACCGACCGGTCCGCTTCGGCGTGAATCGCGGCGTGCGAGGCAGCGTGAAGGGCGATACGCTCGCGGAGGTGCAGGAAGCGCTTGATCGTCCATTCACGCCAGCCGAGAGTGAAAACAGTCATCGTCGCGGGCCGCGGGACCGCGACCCGCGCGGCGGTCGCGGTGGAGCGCGCGGCGGCCGTGGAGATCAGCGCGGAAAGCGTCGTCGCGGGTAAGTCGCTGCGCCGCTGACCATACGCGGCGGAGATGGACGATATCACGCCCTGCGACGCGATCGCTGTGCCTTCGCGCGATTGCCGCAGGTGCGCATCTCGCACCAGCGGCGCGTGCGTGAGCGGCTCACGTCGAAGAACACGCGCGGGCAGCGGCGGTCGGCGCAGCGATGGATGCGCATGAGCTCGCCGAGCACAAGCGTGTCCACGGCGGACTCGACGACGGGGATGACGAGTCCGCTGAACGCGTCGCCGACCGGGACGAAGCTGCGCACGTAGCCTCCATCGGGCAGCGCCTCGACGCGCCGTGTGCCGACGGAGCGACCGAGCACGCGGTTGATCTCCTCGAGCGCGGCTTCGCGCGCGCGTTCACCGTGGTCGGTGCGTCCGCGTTCGGCGAGCGAACGGAGCGCGGCGCGCATGCGTCGTGCCTCGACAAGCGCGGCCGCCGCGCCCGACGGCTGTTCCGCCGCACGGCGCTGAAGCGCCGCCGCGCGCTCCGGGTCCACGATGCGCGCCGCCTCGAGCCAGTTGACGTAACGCGCGAAGGAGCCGATGGCATCGAAGCGCGCACCGAGGCGCGCGTCGTCGGTGTTGACGAAATCGAGCCAGAGGCGGCCGCCGACGAAGACGAAATCATCCATGACGCGAAGATAGCGCCAATCGCCTAGATTCGGCGCATGACGGAAATCATCACGACCGGCGTGCCGATGATCCCGGCGCACCTGGCAACGACCGTCGCCGTGGGCTCGGCGAATCCGGTGAAGCTCGCGGCCGCGCGCGCGGTGCTCGCGTGGGCAGCGCCAGGCGCGGCGGTCGAGGCGCGCGCGGTGCTGAGCGGAGTACCCGACCAGCCGTTCGGCGACGAGGAGACGATCCGCGGAGCACGCGCACGTGCGGAGGCGGCGCGCGACGCGATGGACGCCGATCTCGGCGTCGGGCTCGAGGGCGGTGTGGTGGATGGGCCCGACGGCATGCGCAGTTGCGCGTGGTGCGTGGTGGTGCATCGCGACGGCCGGAGCGGCGTGGGCGGATCGCTCGCGATGCCGCTCCCTGACGCAGTGGCGCAGATGATCCGCGAGGGCGCCGAACTCGGCCACGCGATGGATCGCCTCGTGGAGACGCAGGGCACGAAGCATGGGAAGGGCGCGGTCGGGATTCTCACCGCAGGGCGCATCGATCGGCAGGGCGCGTATGAGGTGCTGGTGACCTATGCCCTGGCGCCGTTCCTGACGCCAGAGCTCTTCACACCGGCGCGCTAGGTCTTCGGCGGCCGCAGCACGAGGACGGGCCGACCCGAGGTACGGATGAGCTTGTCCGCGACGGAGCCGATGAAGATGCGCGAGATGCCGCGTCCCTGCGTCGCGATCGCGATGCAATCGGGATCCGTCTGCTTCACCTGGTCGAGCAGCGTGCGCGTGGGCGACAACTCGAGGAGCACAGTGGATGTCACCTCCAGGCCCTTCTCCTCAAGCGAAGCAGCCAGCTCGTCGAGTTCGCGCTTGGCCATCGCGGCCTCGGTGTCGATGCCATACGGATCGGGCGTGCCGACCGTCAGCGTCGTGACCACATCCATCGGCACGTAGGGCGCGACGACGCGCACGAGCGCGAGGCTGGCGCCGAACACGAGCGCGAGGTCGCGCGCCGCGGGAATGATGGCCGCCGACCGGTCGCTGCCGTCGAGCGTCACCATGATGGACCGCAGCGCGAACGGTGCGCCGTCGTGCGCATCGTGCTCAGGCAGCGCCAGCACCGGCCGGTGCGAGTGACGGATGACGCCATCGGCCACGGAGCCGAGCCAGCCGGGCGCGAAGCGGCCGGCGCCATGCGTCGTCATGACGATGAGGTCGGCGAAGATGTCATCGGCGGTTTCGGTGATGAGGCCAGCCGCGCTCCCGTCGTCGATGTGCGGCACGACGCGCACGCCCCACTCGTTGCCGACCTTCTCGGCGATCTCCTTCACGTAGTCGTGCGCGCTCTGGCGCAGCATGTCATCGGCGGCGAGCATGTCCTGCGTCACGATGCCTTCGGCGGTCGCGCCGACGATCGCGAGCGGGGAGTGCGCGCGGATGAGGTGTACCTCACCACCCGTGCGTCGTGCGATGTCGAGTGCGACGGGCAGCGCCCGTTCGGACAACGCGGAACCATCGAGCGGGACCAGCATGGTGCGCATCATGGTGGAGCCTCCGGTTGCCAGTATGCTACCATTCTACACCGCCAAATTCTGTAGGATGTTTCCCGCTCCAGCGTCAGGTGAAGCCCGTGCCAGAAACGACTCCGAGCCAGCCGCTTCCATTCACCGTCAGGGAACGCGTGCGATGGAGCGATTGCGACCCGCTGGGCATCATCTACTACGGCGCATACATCCGCTACTTCGAAGCCGCCGAGCACGAGATGTTCCGCGCGGCAGGGCTCCCGTACGAGGTGATGCGCCTGCAGCGGCACCTGCAGTTCCCGCGCAAGGCGTCTGCGGTGGAGTTCCACTCGCCCGCGCAGATGGATGAGCTGCTCGAGATCCAAATCGGCATCGGACGCATGGGAGCGACGTCGATCACCATGCGGTTCGAGGTCTACAACGCGGAGACCGGCGCGCATCGCGCGTCCGCCACACTCACGGTGGTCTGCGTTGACAAGGAGAGCCTCAGCAAGCGACCGCTCCCCGACTTCGTGAAGGAAGCGCTCAGCCCGTACCTGGTGGTGTGACGACCGGTGTCACCAGCCCGAAAACCGGCGTGCGGCTCCGTGCTTCCATGGCGGTGCTCACCCGCTTCTGCAGCCGCTGCAG
>JANOTV010000335.1:0-4003 GCA_031416495.1 Gemmatimonadota bacterium | reverse complement strand
CCCCCCGGGGCCCGCGGCCTCTACCTCCTATCTCGCGGGGGGTCCCCGTTTTTCCCCGGGCCGACCCACCCCCGGCTCCCGGCCAAAAAACCCGGGGGGGGCGGGGGTTTCCCCCCCCGCCCCCACGCCGTGTCCACAGATCAGGCTGCGATCAGGGGCAGATGGGCTCGCCTTCGCGAAGGCCCGTGCCGACGTTGATGTAGCAGGTCTTGGTCGTGGCGGTGTGCGTCGCGACGGAGGCGAAGCTCAGGCCAGCGTTCGGCGTCGCAACGACGTTGACGCCAGTCGACGTCGAGTACACGCCGGCGAGGTTGCCTGTTGCGGCAGCGCCGCCAGTCGCCGACACGGTACCGTAGAGAGAGCCTTCGGAGAAGTACGCTTCCTCAGCCGTCACGAGGTTGCGAAGGTCGGACTTCATCGCCGCGAGGTACGCCTTCTCCTTCGTGTTGGCGAACTTCGGGATCGCGATCGCGGCAAGAATGCCGATGATGACGACGACGATCAGCAGTTCGATCAGGGTGAAACCTTTCTTGATGCTCAGCATTTTGTAGAACTCCGCAGAGGGTGAGGAATCGGAGGGAACCCTGCCGACAATGGTGTAGAAGCAAGAACCCTGCCAATCGGTGCCAGAAGCCTAACACACAGCAATACAGGGACTTATGAGCAGGCCAACGGTCACTTCGGCTTTACTTCGGTCTCAGACCGCGAGGATCCTTGCAGGTTGCCAACCGCTGGATTCTGCGGCATCAGCACGAATCTTACCTGTAGGTTCACCGGCTTGTCGCTCCGGTCGAACCGGCGACCGCTCCGCGCGAACAGGTTCCGGCTGTCCACGCTGTCGGTGACGGTCATCAATGAATCAGCCGTCCACTTGATCAGCTGGAACGCTGATGGCGACACACCTTCGGCCAGCCCCTCCACCGCGCGCTGCCGTGCCTCCCGTAGCCGACGCAGCTGGAGCAGACAGAGCGCGCGATTCACCTGGGCGACCTGCGAGCGCGGGTCGAGCGCCAAGCCGGCGTCGAAATGCGAAAGGGCTTCCTCGCACCGGCCGGTCCCTCTGAGCGACAACGCGAAGTCGATCTGCGCCACCGGAAAGCCGGGGTACAGCTCGACCGCGCGCCGGAGCGACGGTTCGGCGCGATACATATCGCCATTCACCGCGAAGGTCTCGCCCAACAGCAAGTGACCACGGAAGAGCTCCGGCGCTTCGGCCACCATCGTGCTGATCACCGCCGCGTTGTCCTCCCACGCCGATTGGCGCGACGAGCTTCGCAGCGCGCCGAGCGCGAGCACCGTGCACACCGCCATGCGTCCGGCGGAGAACCACCGCTGTCGCAGGGAGGCGGTCGGTGTCTCACTGCGCGTCGGCCAGGCGACGGCAAAGGCGGCGCCGAGCGCGAGTGCCATGCCCACGCTCGGCAGGAACAGCGTACGCTCGGCGATCAGCACGCCGGTGGGCACGAGCACGTTCGATGCGAGGAGCAGCGTGATGGGGAACCAGGCGCCGAGGAATACGAAGAGCCGTGAGCGCCTCCAACTGACTGCGACGATCGTGATCCATGCGAGCAGGACGAGCGCGCCGAGGATGTGTGCCGCGGACGGCGTCGCATGGATCGCCACCAGCTGCGGCGAATAATCGGCGTAGAGGCGCGCGGGCCAGAGCATGAGACGCGCGACCTCCGGCAACAGCGCGAGCATCACCCACGCGCGCCCTGCCGCGCCGATGCCCACGAGCCCCGGGTGTGCCGCATCGCCGGTGACGGCACCGATGACGACGAACCGGACGGTGAGATACGCGGCCGCGATCAACGTGAGGGCGAGCAGCAGCGAACGCATTCGTCGCGCGCCCTGCTCACCGCTCTCGCGGCGCGCCATGAAAACGGTCGGCGTGAGCGCGAGTTCGGCCGCGACGAGCAGCGCCGGAAGGACGATCGCATGCTCCTTCACGAACAGCGCGAGTGCGTAGAGCACCGCAATGATGACGGCGCTTCGGCGACGCAGCGCGCCGACCTTGCGATCCCTCACGTACTGCGTGATCGCGAGCAACACGAGCACGGCCGTGATGAGCTCCGACTGCCCCACCACATTCCCGACCGCCTCCACGTGCACCGGATGCACGGCGAACACCAGGGCGCCCAGCAGTGCGGCGCGCGGCGGCATGAGTTCGCTCGCCAGGGCGAGCACCGCCAGCGCGCTCAGCCCATAGAGCACCACGTTCGCGAGATGGAACACGAACGGCGTCCCGCCGCCGATCGCCCACTGCACCGAGAAGCCGAGAACCGCCAGCGGCCGGTAGAGATCATCGCCGCGCGCCGGACCCCAGTACGATTCGCCGAAGTATTCCCACGGCCATCGCAGGGCGTGCACGCTCGCGTTGTCCGCGATGACGACGAGATCATCGTATGCGAAGCCGTTGTCGAGACCGGCCGCGGAGGCAAGCACCGCGGCGATGACCACGAGCAGCCCTGCGGATCGGCGGCTCATCCGCCGAGGTTGTACCGCAGGATATGCCAGATCGCCGCCACACCGTCGCGCCAGCCGATCTTCTTGCCTTCGGCGTAGGTGCGGCCGGAGTACGAGATCGGCACCTCGTAGATGCGCGCGCGCGCGCGCGCCAGGCGCGCCGTTACCTCGGGCTCGAATCCGAACCGGTCCGACGTCAACGGCAGCGAGCGTGCCAGCTCACCGCGGATCGCCTTGTAGCAGGTCTCCATGTCGGTGAGGTTGAGGTTGGTCAGCATGTTGCTGAACGTCGTGAGCGCGCGGTTGCCCACCGAGTGCCAGAAATAGAGCACGCGATGCGGTCCGCCAAGGAAGCGCGAGCCGAAGACCGCATCGGCGCGACCGTCGATGATGGGAGCGAGCAGCACCGGCCAGTCGGCGGGATCGTACTCGAGGTCCGCGTCCTGCACGATCACCACGTTGCCGGTGCTCACGCCGAGCGCCGTGCGGATCGCCGCGCCCTTGCCCCTGTTCACCTCATGCCGCTCGAGACGGTCGATGCGTCCCTCGGCGTGCAGCCGCGTGAGCAGGTCGCGCGTGCCGTCGGTGGAGCAGTCATCCACGCAGATGACCTCCTTGCGCACGGTCACCGAGTGCACCTCATCGAGCAGTCGTTCGATGGTGTCGCGCTCATTGAAGACAGGGATGAGCACCGAGAGGATGAGGTCTGCGGCAGGGAGCGGGGTGCGCCCGCGCACGCGCACAACGTTGAGTGGGGTCGTGGTCATCGGGGGGTGGTGAACAGGACACGGACTGGAACGCCTGTCGGCGTCATGTCCACGAGCCCTCGCGTGGAGTCGAGCTTCGCATCGAGCAGCGCGCGCAGGTGGGCGCCTTCCGGCATGAGCACGTAGACGTCGGGCCGGAAGCGGCGGTCGATGCGCTCGATGCCGTCCACCATCTCTGGATGCTGCTTGCTCTCGATGTGCTCACGGGTGGTGAGGATCTCGACCGGCACCACCGTCTCGCCCGTGTACAGCGCGACCATCGGCGCGACCTCGGACGCGATCACGAGACCCGACAATCGCACGTCGGAGTTGATGTACTGCACGAGCCGCAGCCCACGCTGCGACAGGTCGCGTGATGCGCTCACGGACCATCCGCGCGCATGACCCCGCGCATTGTACGTGAGGTGGCCCGCACCGAGCGCGAGCACGAACGCGAGCACGGCGAACGCCACGCGCGGATGCCCCTCGCTGCGCAGTCCACGCACCAGGTGATAGCCGGCGGCCGCAACGACCAGCACAAGCAGCGGCCAGATCGCCCACACGAACCGCTCGATCTGGAACGGCCAGCTCAGGACCACACCGATGTAGCCCGCGAGCGCGAGCGCCGTGACGCGCTGGCCCTGGCGCCACCAGAGCAGCACCATGCCTGCGACCATGAAGGCGAGCGTCGCGCCGGTGAGCACCGCGCGTACGGTGCCTCGCACCAGCGGCGAGACGAAGATGCTGAACATGCGCCACGCATCGTTCGTGTTCCTGACGATCACATCGCG
>JANOTV010000334.1:0-11977 GCA_031416495.1 Gemmatimonadota bacterium | reverse complement strand
GCCATGTCGCGTGATGTGCTCGCGGCCCATCCGCGCGCGAGGCCCCGCGCATTGTACGTGAGGTGGCCCGCGCCGAGCGCGAGCACGAACGCGAGCACGGCGTATGCCACGCGCGGATGCCCCTCGCTGCGCAGTCCCTTCACCAGGTGATAGCCAGCGGCCGCAACGACCAGCACGAGCAGCGGCCAGATCGCCCACACGAACCGCTCGACCTGGAACGGCCAGCTCAGGACCACACCGATGTAGCCCGCGAGCGCGAGCGCCGTGATGCGCTGGCCCTGGCGCCACCAGAGCAGCACGATGCCTGCGACCATGAATGCGAGCGTCGCGCCGGAGAGCACCGTGCGCACCGTGCCTCGCACCAGCGGCGAGACGAAGATGCTGAACATGCGCCACGCATCGTTCGTGTTCCTGACGATCACATCGCGAAGGAACGGCAAGCCGCCCTCTCGATATCCGTCGATCACCCACTCGAGGTACGGTCCGTACGAGCCGCGCAGTTCATCAGGGAATCCCGGCGCGGCGCGCCACACGAGCATCTGCCACGGAAGCAGCAGCAGGGCGACGACCACCGTGTAAATGGCCACGTCGCGCCAGCGCCGGTCGAGCACGAGGACCATCACCGTCGCCACGACCACCACGCCGGCGATGGTGCGGCCGAGCACGATGATCGCCGCGAGCACCGCCGCGGCGATCGCCCAGCGCGCTCCGCCCTCGCGCGAGAAGCGCTCGGTCACGAGCAGCGTCGGGAACAACAGCGCTAGGAAGAGTGGCTCCGACAGCAGCACGTTCGTGAGCACGAGGACCGGCACCGCCACGGTCGACAGCACGGCGACGCCGAGTGCGAGCCACCACGGGAGACCCGCGGCGCGCCTGCCGAACACCATCGTGCCCGCAGCCGCGCCGGCGATCAGCACCGGATTGATGAGCTTGAACCACGCGATGTTTTCGGGGAACGCGGGCGCGAGCTTCCACACCACCGCGAGGATCGCCGGAAAGAGCGGCGGATAGTGGATCGCCGGCGGCATGCCCGGAAGCGTCGCATACACATATCCCTGCCCTTCGGCCAGCGCCTTCGCCGTGAGCAGGTAGATCGCATCGTCGTAGAACACGCCGATGGGATCGGACGTCATCGTGAGCAATGCCGCGAGCAGCGCGATACCCGCAGCGATCCAGGGCGCGCGCCGTTCGATGAACGCGACCACCGCCATCAGCTCTCGACCCCGTAGCGCGCCAGCTTGCGATGCAGCGTGGAGGGATCGATGCCGAGCACCTCCGCCGCGCGCGTCTTGTTCCCCTGCTCGCTCGACAGCACCCAGAGGATGTACGCCTTCTCAATAGTCTCGAGCGTGGGGTTCACCGCGCTCCGCTCGGCGACGAGCGGCTCGCTGCGACGCTCCGAGATGCGCTCCGGAAGCGCGCTCACGTCGATGAAGACGCCCGAGCTGAGGATCACCGCGCGCTCGAGCGCGTTCTCGAGCTCGCGCACGTTGCCGGGCCACTGGTAGCCTTGCAGCAACTCGGCCGCGTCGTCGGTCAAGCGCTTCTGCGGTTCCCCACGCAACTCCGCAGCGCGCTGCAGGAAGCGCTCGGCGAGCAGCAGCACGTCGTCGGCACGCTGGCGGAGCGGCGGCAGGTGCACCGCGATCACGTTGAGGCGATAGAACAGGTCTCGACGGAACGCGCCGCGCTTGATCTCCTCCTCGAGATCGCGATTGGTCGCCGCGATGATGCGCGCGTTGATCGGCTCGGGATCGGTGGCACCGACGCGGATCACCTCGCGATGCTGCAGCACGCGCAGGAGCTTCACCTGCGTGGCCGGCGTCGTCTCGCCGATCTCGTCGAGAAAGAACGTGCCCCCCTCGGCGGCGGCGAAGAGTCCTTCCTTGTCCTTCACCGCGCCGGTGAACGACCCCTTCACGTGGCCGAAGAGTTCGCTCTCGAGCAGTCCCTCGGGCAGGGCACCGCAATTGATCGAGTTGAACGCGCCACCCGACCGTGAGGACAGGTCGTGGATGTATCGCGCCACGACTTCCTTGCCAGTGCCCGACTCGCCCGTGAGCAGCACCGTGGAATCGGTCGGGGCGACCGCCTCGGCAAGATGGAGCACCTCGAGCCACGCACGGTTGCTGCCGATCGGACCGCCCGTGTCGCGCCGCTCGCGGCGCTTGATCTCGCGCTTGAGCGTGGTGTTCTCCACCCGCAGCTGGCGATGTTCCGCCGCACGCCGCAGGATCGCGATGAGCTCGTCGTTGCGGAACGGCTTCTGGATGTAATAGAAGGCACCCTCGTTCACCGCCTGCATCGCCGTCTGCAGCGTCGCCTGCGCCGTCATGAGGATGACCGGCACCTCGGGATCATGCGCGCGCGCGGCAGCGAGCACCTCCACGCCACTCACCTGCGGCATGCGAATGTCGCTGAGGATGATGTCCGGCGAGATGCGGGGGATCTTCTCGAGCGCCTCGCGGCCACCCAGCGCGACGTGCGGCACGAAGCCCTCCGCGCGCAACAGGATCTCGAGCGTCTGCAGGATGCCCGACTCGTCATCCACGATGAGGATGGTGGGCGCCTTGCTGTCGTCGTTCATCTGCTCACTCCGGTAATGGCGCTGGACACCTCTGCCGCAGGAAGCAGCACGGTGAATCGCGTGCCCGCGGCGCTGGAATCCACGAGGATCACGCCGCCGTGCGCCTCGATCGACCGGTGGACGATGGCGAGTCCGAGCCCGCTGCCGTCCGGCTTGGTCGTCGCGAAGGGTTCGAACAACCGGTCCCGCATCTCTGGCGGGATGCCGTTCCCCGAGTCGCTCACCTCCAGTGCCACCGCCGGCGCGTGGAACGAGAGCCCGCTCGGCTGCTCCGACGCGGGCAGGTCGCGCAGGGAGACGCGAACCTTGCCGACGCCCGATGATGCCTGGAAGGCGTTGAGCACCAGGTTGAAGACGGCGCGATGGAGCATGTCCTCGTCACCGCTGATCATCGCGGGCGAGGTCGGAAGGTCGAGGATCAACTCGCCGGTCTCGAGCCGGTCGGGATGCTCCGCCGCGAGCGCCGCCGCGTCCGTCACGACCGCGCGCATGTCCACGGGCGCGCGGCGCGCGACCTGCACGCGGGCGAAGTCGAGGAACTCCGAGAGCAGGCGCGAGAGGCGATCCGACTCCCGCACGATCAGCGTGCCGAGCGTTCGTTCGTCATCGGTCGCCGCGGGTCGCCGCGCGATCTGCTCCACGGCGCTGCGGATGCTCGCGAGCGGATTCTTGATCTCGTGCGCGAGCGAGGCGCTGAGTTCCGCCACCGCCTCGAACCGCTGCGCGCGCAGGCGTAGCGCCTCCACCCGCTTCTCGTCGGAGATGTCCTGGAAGATGACCGTCGTCGCGCCGCCAACGCGCAGGTCGCCGCTCACCGCCGTCGTGGTGATGCCGAGTGGCAGCACGCGCCCGTCGCGGGAGAGTGAACCCTCGCTGCGGTTGGTGAGACGGCCTTCCGCCATATGCATCGAGATGGCGTCCGCCACGGCCGGCGCCGCGGCGCGTATCGGATCGAGCACCATCGTGCCGAGTCGCTCGTCGAGCGCTGTGCCGAGCAGCTCGGACGCCGAGGGATTCGCATAGAGCAGCCGGCCGCGGTCGTCCACGGTGATGATGCCGGCGCGGATGGTGCCGAGGATGTCGGCGGCGCGCAGCCGCATGCTCGCGAGTTCCGCGCGCAGACGCTCGCGCCCTTCGCCCGCTTCCTGCAGCCGCGCGGCGATGTAGCCCGTGCCGACGGCCGCGAGGGTGAACACCACGAGCTGCAACACCAGCGGGTACGTGAACTCGCCATCGTTCACGAGCACCGCAGCGCCGGCGTAGAGCACGCTGCCGAGCATCGCGAGCAGCAGCGAGCTGCCGATGGGAAGCAGCAGCGCCGCCGCGGCGTTCGTGAGGATGTAGAGGGCGGAGAACGGCGAGTCCAACCCGCCAGTGAGGTGCACGACCACCGTGATGAGGGCGAGGTCGTGCATGAACTGCAGATAGAGGAAGCCCGGGCTCGCTTGGCTTCGGTTAACTTCCGTGCGTACAAAGGAGTACGCCGTCAGCCCCATCGCGGTGACGAACGGCACGGTGGCGATGAGAGTCTGGCCCGGATCGGTGAACAGTGCGAGCAGCGCCGTCACGAACATCCCCGTCGCCAATGCCACGCGGGCGACATAGATCCAGCGCAGGAGCCGACTGGGCTCAAGCACCGCGCGGTACCGCTCGTCGAACGATTCTGCGCTCTGTTCCAACCGCGACTCCTAGTGTTGCATTACGCAATGACTTCAATGAGACGAACGCCGTGGCATTTTGCAACACTTTCCGATGAAGCGAGGCGATCTCTGGACCGAAGAGGGTCACCTCGCAGTGAACTCCCGTGTCTCGATTCCTGCGGCCGAGCTCGTGATCCGTGCATCGCGGGCCGGCGGACCGGGCGGACAGCACGTGAACACCTCGTCCACGCGGGTCGAGGTGTCCTGGACAGCGCTTGAATCCGCCGCACTCTCGGATGTCGACCGCGAGCAGCTGCAGGCGCGACTCGCGAACAAGCTCGACTCCTCCGGTACGATCAGGGTCGTGGCGGCGGACACCCGCAGCCAGAAGCAGAACCGCGAACTCGCCCTGCAGCGGCTCGCGTCGCTTGTGCGCGATGGGCTGACCGTACCGAAGAAGCGGCGCCCGACCAAGCCGACCCGGTCGAGCCAGTTGGCGCGCGTCGATACGAAGAAGCGGCGGTCAGCGCAGAAGCGCGACCGCCGCTGGAAGGGCGACGAGTAGGATCTCGTTCGCACTTCCTTTCCGTTCCAGGTGTAGCGCACACCCATGTCGAACACCCTCTTCTGGTCCGCGAACTCACCCTATAGGAAGGCCTGCAGGGCGCTGATCACGGCTTCTTGGGCATCTCGTGCTTGCTGTCGTGCTTCATGTCGTGCTTCATGCCATGCTTCGCGCCGGCGGCCTTGGCATTGTGATGCGACTTCATGTTCTCCTCGAACACCGTGTACTGCTCGGGCGAGAGCAGCGCCTTGAACTCGGCATGCCCCGCATCCATCTGCTTTCCGAGTGCTGCCTTGAGCGCAGGCGCTTCCGGGTCCGGCGCGTCCTTCTTGAGCGCGTCCATCGCCTTGTGGTGGCGCGCCTTGATCTCGGAGAGCTGCTTCACCTGCGCATCGGTGAGCGTGATGCCCTTGAAGTGCTCGGCCAGCTCGGCGTCGAGCTTGGGGGCGGCCTGCATGTCATGTGCAGTGTGGGCGCCCGCGGCCTGCTGCGCGACGAGCGGCGGTGCGGCGACGACGAGCAGAAGCGCGAGGCGGCAAAGTGTACGGATCATCGAACGGTCTCCTGGTGCATGGTTGGCTTGCGGTACGACTTGTGATGCCCCTGATGCAGGGGCGACGGACTACTGCTTGATGAGCGCCTTCACGGCATCGGGCAGCGCGACGGCGGCGGCGTCCACGTTGTCGAATTCGATCGCGCTGATACTCAGCACCATCTCGTACTGCGGATTGCGCTGCACGATGCGCGTGGCGAAGCGCATGCCCCCGAACTCCTTGTAGTCCGAATAGACGGAAACCTGCTGCATCGCACCCATCGGCGTGTCGGCGCTGCTCAAGCCGCCCGCGCTGAGTCCGGTGGCCTTGTCGAAGTACTCGGTCACGGACGTGCCGTTCAGGCGGGTGAACTGCACTTCGTAGCAACGCTTGCCTTCGAAGTCGATCTCGCCGACCGTCGTCATCGCCGAGAACTTCGAGGCGTCATGCAGGTCGGCGAAGAAATCGGCCTGCGTCGCGAGCTGGTCCCGCGACTGGCCCTCGAGGATCGCCGGAGCCGCGCCGGGCTGGATGGTCCACGCGGTGGTGCCATCGAAGCCCTGCAGGATGTCGCCCACGGGGCCGAGCGAAGAACGGAACAGGTAGGTGTTGGGGCTGCGCTTGAGGATCTCGAACGGCGCCTCGATCCCGGCCATCGCGATCGACAGCGCGCCGACCATGCGCATCGATGAATGACTCGCGAGGACGGCGCGACCGCCGACGGCACTGTCGTGCCGCGCCATCAGCGCGGTGGGTGTCGGCAGGGACTGCGCGGCGACCACAGATCCCGCGCCGCTCATAAGGATGGAGGCGCCGGCGAGCATCAAGCCGGAGCGGCAAGCAGACCGTACGCGGTTCATCTGATTCCTTGTGTGAGGACACTGCCGATCATTGTGAATCTTACTAGCCGAGCAGATCAAGGTTGCTGGGAGGTGACGGGCAGTCCGGCCTGCAATGCCAAGGCTACCCGCTCCTGGTTGGTCTCGGTCCCGCCGGTGATCACCGCAGCCAGGTTGTTCTGGATGATGAAGCGCATCGGCGGCGGGAACGGGACCGTCTCCCCGGGAGGCGTACCCGTCTCGGGGTCGAGTCGGTCCGTCACTGCGCGCCGTGCGACGCTGTCAGGGAAGATCCACGCCTTCACCTCTCCGCCACCGGCGAGGATCACGATCGGCTCCTTGCCCATCCAGGTCGGACCGGGAGCGCTCGCTGCCTCCGGTCGACGCGGGGCCACTCCCGATCGCAGCAGCCGGTCGAAGAGCTGCTCCTCCGTCCAGAGTCCGGTGGATGGTGTCGCTGATGCGCGTGACGCCGTCGCGGCGCCCTCGGCCATGGCCGTGCGCGTCTGCGCCTGCTGCTCTGCCTGTCGGTCCTCCGCACTGCCGCAGCCGGCCACGGTCAGCGGCAGCCACAGGGAAAGTGTCGCCATTACCTTCCGTGCATGACCCGCCATGACGAGGGTGCTCCTGTTGCCGTGACGCCGGTGCGCGTCGACAAGTGGGTGTGGGCCGCGCGCTTCTTCAAGACGCGCTCGCTTGCTGCACACGCGGTGGAAGGCGGCAAGATCCAGGTGAACGGCGAACGCGTGAAGCCCTCGAAGACGGTCCGCGTGGGCGACGAGGTGCGCGTGCGACTCGGTCCTTATGAGCACATCGTCATGGTGCTCGGCACAGCCGAGAAACGCGGCCCCGCCTCCGTCGCGATCACGCTCTACGCCGAAACCGACGCGTCGCGCGCCGCACGCGAGAAGCTGCACTGGCAGCTCACCTCCGCGTCCCCCGCGATGGACGCGGAGAAGGGACGCCCAACGAAGCGCGACCGTCGTGACATCGAGCGCATGCGCAAGCGCTGACGCTCTCATGCGCGCTCCGCGGCGAACGAGCGCAGCGTCGCGTCGTCGAGCCGGTGTCCACCGGAGAACGTGCGGAACGCATACGGGAAGCCGGCCGCATCGAGACGTGCGCGCTCGGCGTCGATCTGATCGCGGCTCACGAAGCGGTCGCGGTCTCCGATCACCATCAGTATTCGTGCGCGGCGCAGCGCAGAATCGGCACCGATGTCCAGTTCCGGCGCCATGCCCGCTCCCCAGCAGATGAGCCGCGTCGCCGGCACGCGTCCGGAGGCCACCCAACGCGACGCGGCAGCCGCTCCCTGCGAGAACCCGAGCACATGGAGCGGGACACCCTGTGCCAGACGCCCAGCGAACGACTCATACGCCAGCTGAAGCCAGCCGATATAGTCGTCGATCTCCTCGGCGCGCTCCTCGCGTGTCATCCATGAGGCCCCAACGGGCGCCTCGCGGTGCGACGCGGCATTGCTCGCGTCATAGAACCGCGAGAGCGCCTCGGGTGCGACGATGAGGCGCGATCCATCGTCGAGCACCGCCATGCGATCGAGGATGGTGGAGGCGAGTTCACCGTAGCCATGAAGGACGATCCACAGCTCGCGCACGTCCTCCATGCGGTGTGGTCCGCGCACGAGGCAGCGCGCCGTGCGCGGCACGGAGAAACGCTCAGTTCGGGCGGTGATCTGGCCTGTGACTTCGGTCATCGGGCGGAATCAATGGAGACGCAGCGCGCCGAGCCAGTGGCGGCAGCCTCCCCGCATCCGTTAACATTCTGCGCGTACCTCGCTGACTTTGAACCCCACGGGAGTGTCGGGAATGGCTGACGCCGAATCTTCATATAATCCAAACAGACTTGGCTGGGGTTTCGCGGCCGCCATCATCGTGCTCGCGATCGTGGCGAACATCACCGCGTACTCGATCCACAAAGCCACCTTTCAGAAGCCCGACAAGCCCGCCGCCGCGCAGGGCGCCGCGCACTAGCCGGACGGACGGCGGGTTGGCAGGACGGTAGGAAGCAAAAACAAAAGGCCACCCCAAAAGGGCGGCCTTTTCACATCCCCGCATCAAACTCCCCGTATCCATCATCCCGCATCAAACCTTCCACCTTCCACCTCACACCACGCACCTCAAGCTAGTTCTTATGCCTGAACGTGATCCTGCCACGGCTGAGATCGTAAGGCGAGACCTCGACCGAGACCCGGTCCCCCTGAAGCACGCGGATGCGAAACCGACGCATCTTGCCGGCCATCGTCGCCAGCACGTCGTGTCCATTGGAGAGGTGCACCCGAAACGTCGCGCTGGGCAGCACGTCACTGACGGTCCCTTCGAGTTCAATCGCTTCTTCTTTCGCCATATACTCTTAGGTGCGGGTTTAGTCCTCTAATCTAGGCGCAGTCAGGGCTTTTTGGCAGGGGGAGGAGTGCAACTGGGCGTTCCGGCGGCGGCCGCCGCGATCATCGACACCACCTCATGGACCGTCGAGGCGCCCGCATCCATGTCGTACCAGCCCTGCTTGCCGCGGATGAACTCGTCCGTCTTCTCGGCGGCCCGGGCCGTGATTGCCATCTCCTGAAGCGCGGCCGGACGCTCCACCCAGCATCCGACGTCCCGGCCTTCGGCATCCAGCAGGACCACCGTCGACGTGGCGGCGCGCCCGTCGGGTGTGCGATGCGCGTCCATCACGGCGCGACCCGGCCCCGGCA
Organism: Gemmatimonadota bacterium; assembly: GCA_031416495.1. GTDB lineage: Bacteria > Gemmatimonadota > Gemmatimonadetes > Gemmatimonadales > Gemmatimonadaceae > Pseudogemmatithrix. The sequence goes on along the minus strand of JANOTV010000334.1, from coordinate 3,103 downwards.
GCACGATGCGCATCTCGATCGACGGCACGAGCGAGACCAGCCGGCCGATGTACGGGATCGTGTTCACCGAATCGCTGCAGCCGTCCACCGCCACGACGAGCAGACGCCAGCGTCCGGGCAACGAGCGAGCATCGGCGAGCACGCCGGCCGGCACGACGCCATGCTCCCAGTTCCTGAGCCACATCGCTCGCCGTGCGCGCGCATTCGCGAGGAACGACTCGAAGGTCTCGCCCGACTCGTACAGAGCCACCAGCGTCGAGTCAATCATCGGCGCGACCGCTCGCACGTCGGCCGTGACGGCGAACGGAACCGATGGCCGTTGATCGGCGGCGGCGATCGTTTCGCAACGCAGCGCAGCTGAGGAGGTGAGCAGACTGGCGAATGCGAGTGGCAGCAGCACCTTTTGATCCTGGAGTCAATGGGGATGGAGAACAAGATGCGCACCGCATGCGCGCCTTGTCCACGGGCGTCGCCGCCCGTTACTCTCTCACGATGGACAACTGGCTGGAACCCGTCGCGGTAGTCACCGGCGTGATCACCGTCTGGCTTAGCACGCGCCAGCAGCTCGCCGCCTGGCCGGTCGCCCTCGTGAATGCGACGCTCTACTTCGTGATCTTCCAGCGCGATCGGCTGTATGCGAACATGGGACTCCAGGTCGTGTACTTCGGCCTCTCCTGCTACGGATGGTATCAGTGGCGCTTCGGAGGCACCGGTCATACCGAGCTGGCCGTCACCCGCGCGACGGCGCGACACGCAGCGTGGCTCGTCCCCATCGGCGTGGTGGTCGCGGCGACCCTCGGGTTCGTGCTGGCGCAGTCCACCGATGCCGTCGTGCCCTGGGTGGACAGCGCGGCGACAAGCATGAGCCTCGTGGCCCAGTGGATGATGACGCGGAAGCTGCTCCAGAACTGGCTCATCTGGATCGCGGTCGACGTGGTGTACGTAGGGATGTTCCTGTACACCGGACTTCTTCTCACGGCAGGACTCTACGCCGTGTTCCTGGTGCTCGCGACGATGGGATACATGCAGTGGAAACGCACGCTTCCCGCATAGTCCTGATCGGACCGGAAGCGAGCGGCAAGACAACGCTCGCCCGCGAACTGGCCGAAGCATTCAACCTGCCGTGGACGCCGGAGGCTGCGCGCCTCTTCGCGGAGTCGTCGGTGGAACCGCTCTCCTCGGGCACCGTGGACCCGATCGCGCGACTCTCGATGCAGCTCGAGGACGAGATCCTGGGCGCGATGCCCCGTGCGGCCGAGCCGCGCTCCGGCATCGCGATCGTCCGCGATACGGACCTCGTGAGCACCGTCGTCTATGCGCGGCACTACTACGGCCGCGTCGATGACTGGATCGTCGCCGAGTCGCGTGTGCGGCAGGGCGCGCTCTACCTGCTCTGCGCGCCGGACCTGCCCTGGCTGCCTGACGGCGTGCGCGACCGGCCGCTCCACCGCGAGGCGCTGCACCGCGACTTCCGCGACGAGCTCGCCTCGATGAATGCGCGCGTGGTCGACGTGACCGGCGCGGGCGCCGAGCGCCGGATCGCGGCGCTCGAGGCAGTGAGCTCGCTGCTTACCAGCCGCTGATCGCCGCGTCCAGCCGTTCGACGAATCCCGCGATGGTGCGCGTCGCGCGCACATAGAAGCCGGGATGGATGCGCTCCACATCGTCGGTCGGCTTGTGGTAGTCGGGATGGTCCTCGACGCCGAAGTACACGAACGGGATCTTCACAGCGTTGAACGCGCCCTGGTCCGACTGGTTCGTCCAATCATCCGGTCCGCCGCCGCTGTCGTGACCGAGCCTGAGTTTCACTGCCGCGTACGGCACGAGTGACACGAGCACGGGACGCATGGCGGGATACGGCGTGGCGCCTGCCGCGTACAGCTCGCTGCTGTCGTTGCGCGAGATCATGTCTAGGTTCACGTTCGCGACGATGCGCGCGATCGGCACGGGCGGGTGCGCGACGAACGCGCGTGCGCCGAGCAGCCCCACCTCCTCGGCGTCCCACAGCGCGAAGATGATCGTGTGCCGCGGCGGATGCGCCTTGAAGTGCGCCGCCATCGCGAGCACCGCGGCCGTGCCGGACGCATTGTCATCGGCGCCGTTGTAGATCTGGCCGTTGCGCGTGCCCAGATGATCGAAGTGTGCGCTCACCACGATCACGCGCTCGGCGTCGCGTGTGCCGCGCACCATGCCCAGCACATTCACGCCGCGCACGGAGTCGGCGCTGTTGCGGCGTGGCATGACGAACGGATGCTCGAAGCTGTCGCGCTCGCCCACCGTCCCGAGTCCGATACGGCGGAACTCGCTCGCGAGCCAGGTGCGTGCCTTGGTGTTCTCCGGCGTCATCGCGCCGCGGCCCGCCATGGAATCGTGCGCGAGCCGCCCGATGTCGCCGAGCAGGCGGGCGGAGTCGAGCGCGGGCAGCGAGCTCGCAGCCATTGTCGCGGACGAGTCACCCGGGCGGCGGGCACACGCCGTCGCGGCGAGGAGCGCCAGCGAGGCGAGCAGGATGGTGCGATGGGTCGAGAGCGTCATGCCGAATACTACCGCCGCCGTTCAGCGCTCGGCAGTCACCACGAGCTGGGCGAGGTACTCGCGCGGCTCGATCGGCGGCTCGAGGCGCGCCGACGGCCTGAGCGCGAGGAGCGTCAGGCGGAGTTTGCCGAGCACGGCCGTCGTGTCGCCCGCGAGCAGGTTCAGCTCGAAGGGTAGTTCGTCGCCGACCGCGAAGGCGATGGTGAAGCGCAGTCGCGCGTTGCCGGCCCAGACGCAGCGGACATCGGGATCCGCCGGGCAGCGCGAGTCCTCGAGCACCGCGACAAACCGCATGATCGACGGTCCGTCCTTGAACACCGCGAAGCCACCGACATCGAGCCAGAACGGGACGCCGAGCGGCGCGTCCTCGTGCACCGGCGTCGGCGATCCGCACGCCGACGACGCGAGCAGAGGGAAACCAAGCAGCGCCAGCAGGAAGAACGTCGGCAGTCGTCCCATCGCCCTGCACTACCTCGGACGAAAGAGCGCCGTCACGAATACACGCGAACGAGCGGAAGTTGCGGGTGGGGGAGAGGGCTCAACGCGAGAAAGGGCGGCCCTTTCGGAC
>JANOTV010000333.1:0-14528 GCA_031416495.1 Gemmatimonadota bacterium | reverse complement strand
CCGTGAATTTACACCCGAGTGGCCTGCGGTGCCGCTGGCGATGGGGCGTTCACCCGGACAGCTTTCGCCACTGTGACCATCACCACGCCCCTCGAGCTGCCGGTCGCCCCTCCGCGGCGCACGCCGCTGTCCGTCTGGCGGTCGATGCCCCTCGCCGCCCACCTCGGCATCATCGGCGCAATGGTGACGATCGCCTGGGTCTGGACAGCGCACGTGGCAGCCGAGCAGCAGCACCAGCGGGAGACGGCGCGCATGGAGGAACTGCGCCGACTCCACCGCGCGGAGCTCATCACCGAGCGGCTGGGCACCGCCATGGAGACGATGGTCGCGGCGCACCGCGGCTTCGTGCTCACCGGACGCCAGGAAGTGCTCGAACCATTCACGAACGGAGACCGGCGCTTCGCCATCAGTGTCGCCTCTCTCCGCGACATGGCCGGGTTGGTGGTCATACGCGACCCGAGGCTCCTGTCGCTGTCGTCGCTCGTGGAACGCTGGAAGACGGAGATCGTGCAGCCGAATATCGAGCTCCGGCGACGGGACGCTCTCTCGGCGTTCACGGCGGGCGGTTTCGGCGCGGAACGGATTGGGCGTGGTATAGCCATGATGGACAGCGCGCGCATCGCACTCGAGGGCGTCAGGGCGGACCTGCGCGCGCAGAACCGCATCCTGCAGACGGAGATGGAGGAGGCATCGGCATACGACGAGATGGAGCTCTTCCGCATCATCGCCGCGGCGGGACTCATATTCCTGCTCCTCGGCGTGCTTATCCTGCACATCGTGTCGCGCTCGCTGGACCAGGTCATCACCGCCGCAGAGGCGCTCGAGTCGGGACGCTACGCGCAGGCGCAGCTCCCGGAGGCCGAGCGTGCGCCGAACCGTGAGTTCGCGCGCCTGGCGGCCACGTTCGACCAGGTGTCCGTCAGCATACAGGCGCGCGAGCGCCAATTGCAGGACGACATCGTGAGGCTCAAGGAACTCGAGCGACTGAAGACGGACTTCGTCTCGACCGTGAGCCACGAACTGCGCACGCCACTCACCTCGATGCGCGGCGCACTCGGCCTCATCCTCGGCGGCAAGACCGGTGACCTCCCGGGCCGCGGGCGCGAGCTGCTGCAGATCGCGATGAGCAACACCGAGCGATTGATCCGCCTCATCAACGACATCCTCGACATCGACAAGATCGACGCCGGCCAGTCGACCGTGCGACACGACCGGCTCCTGATCACGCCGCTGCTCGACATGACCGTGGCGGGGCTCGAAGCTCTCGCGCGCGATGCGAACGTCACGCTGCGCGTCACGAGCGATGACAAGGCGGCCGAGGTGATAGGAGACGCCGACCGGCTGATCCAGGTGTTCACGAACCTCGTGTCCAACGCGATCAAGTTCTCGCCGGCAGGCGCGACGGTGGACCTTTCCGCGCACAGCGGCGACGACACGATCACGGTGGACGTCCGCGACCGCGGACCCGGCATCCCGCCGGAGTTCACGGACAGGATCTTCGGTCGCTTCCAGCAGGCGGGCGGCGCGGCATCGCGGAAGAGCGGTGGCACGGGACTCGGGCTCAACATCGCGCGCGGCATCGTGGAACTGCATGGCGGACGCATCGGTTTTGAGCCGGCGCCCGACGGCGGCACGGTGTTCCGCGTGGTCTTCCCGCGCGCACCGGGCATCAGCTCGGAGTTCGGCGCGCGACAGGCCGTGCTCGTGATCGAGGATGACCAGTCGATGCGCGAGGTGCTCGTCGCACAGATCGAGAACTTCGCGCGGCCGATCGCCGTGTCCAGCGCCGAGGAAGCGCTCGAGGTGCTCGCCGCGGAACCGATCGAGGTGCTCATCCTCGACCCCGGCCTTCCCGGCATGAACGGATTCGACTTCGCGCGGCTCGTGCGCGCGCATCCGAAGTACAAGCGCACGCACATCTTCGTGTACTCCGCCGAGGAGCACGATCCGGAGAAGCTCGTGCACGCCGGCATCCGCGCGACGGACGCCTACGTGAAGTCGCGCGACTCCGACGCGGTGATGTTCGACCGTCTGCGCGCGGTGCTTCGCACTCGGCATTGACGCGCCACGCGATGCGCCCCGCGCCACCCGATCATCAGCCCGGGCGCACCTTCGGAGAGAAACCCTCGCGTGTCATCTTGCCCCACGTCTCCACACCGCGCAGGTACTTCCAGAACGCATGGATCCGGAACAGCACCGTCATCTGCCGGTAGCCGAGCCCCTCGATGAGGGCGAAGCAGACGAGGCGCCAGAAGTCGCGGCGGCGCGTGTAGCGCCTGAAGCTGACCTCCTCGAGCACAATGGCCCAGATGGAGAGCAGCGAGCCGAAGCCGACCGCGACCAGCAGGAAGAGTCCGGCGAAGGCCAGATCCACCGCGCCCACCGCGAGTCCGAGCACGAGCCCGATCCAGCCGAGCAGCTCGACCAACGGCGCGAGCAACTCGCAGAAGAGATAGAACGGCATCGCGATCATGCCGATCGTGCCGTACTTCGGGTTGAAGATCATTCCCTTCATCTCGTACATCGTGCCGATGAGTCCCCGCTGCCACCGCTCCCGCTGCCGCCCGAGCACCGCGACCGACGTCGGCACCTCGGTCCACGCGACCGGGTCGGGGATGAACGGCATCGTCGCCTTGATGCGATGCTCCTTCAGGTACCGGTGCAGGCGCACCACGAGGTCCATGTCCTCGGTGACGTTGCCGGTGCGGTAGCCATCGATCGCCAGCACATACTCTTTCCGGAATAGACCGAAGGCGCCGGAGATGATGAGGTTCCCGCCGAGGCGGTTCCAGCCGAGACGCCCGAAGAGGAACGCGCGGAGGTACTCGACCACCTGGCAGCCGACGATCCAGCGCGTGTCCACGCGCGTCTGCGTCACGCGGCCGAACTCGACGGTGCAGCTGTTGGCCACGCGGATGGTGCCGCCCACCGCCGCCACATGCGCGCCCAGCAGGAAGGGCCGCGCGAGACGCATCAGCGCGTCGGGTTCGATGAGCGTGTCGGCGTCCACCGCCACGACGAAGGGAAAACGCGAGGCGTTGAGCGCCGCGTTGAGCGCGTCGGCCTTGCCGCCGTTCACCTTGTCCACGACCAGGAGCTTCGAATGCAGGCGCGAGCGGAAGTAGCCATTCACCGGCTTCGTCGGGATCGACACCGGGAACGCGGGCGGCAGTTCATAGAGATCGAACGCGCGCGTGAGTGCCCCCATCGTGTCGTCGCTCGATCCGTCGTTCACGACGATCACTTCGAAGTTCGGATACTCGAGCGTGAGGAACGACAGCACGCTCGACGCGACCGAGACTTCCTCGTTGTGTGCCGGAACAAGCAGGCTGAGCGGCGGGAGCGCATCCGAGGCGAGCAGACGCTGCAGGTGTTCATCGGACGCGAGTCGCCAGTGTCGCCAGAGCTCCGGGATCGAGAGCGTCAGCAGGATGGCGTACGCCACGTTGACCGCCAGCATGTAGATAAGGACCGCGTGGTCGCTCCAGACCAGGATGCTGCGGATGGCGTCGATGATGGTGAGCGGCATCAGGCGTCGCCGAGTTCGAAGAGCGCGCCTTCGGAGAGACCGCTCACCATACGCGCCATGTCGGCCGCATATGGATCCGCACCCTCTCGCGCCGCGCGAAGCGCCGAACGTCCACGTTCGCCGAGGTGCGCGAGCGACATCGCGGCGCGCAGCCGCACGACCCACACGCGGTCGCGCAGCAGCGGTTCGAGCGCGGGCACGATGGTGGCCGCGGAGAGTTCGCCGGCGGTGCGTGCCGCAGCCGCGCGGACGCTCGGCACGGGATCAAGGAAGAGCAGTTCGAGCGCTCGCTGCGAATCGGGACCGGGGAGACGCCGCAGGGCGCGCGCGACCGTCCGTCGCACACCCTCCGCGGGATGCGCGACGCGCTCAAGCGCCGCACGGATCGCGCCCGGATCGTCGAGCGCCTCGGCGAGCTCGATCCACGATGCCAGGTCCTCCATCCGGACCCCGTCGCGGATGCGCTGAGCGAGCGCTGGCCCAACCGCTGCACCCGACCGGCGGAGTCCATGCGTGAGATACTGGCGCACGACCTTGGGCAGGGTCGAATGCCGGTCGAGGACCGACCCGATCAGCCCCGCGCCACCGACGTGCGGCAGGCAGGAGATGGCGGCGATCTGCACTGCGGGGTGAGAATCCGCGAGCAGCTTTTCAACGACCGCACTGTCGCGCGGCCCGCCGATGAGCGCGAGTGCGCGCGCCGACTCGAGCCGCCGCCACCAGTAGCGTGAACGACTCTGGCTGATCGCCTGCAGTATCCACGGCTCGCCGCGCAGCGCCTCGGCGAACTCCTCGCGCTGCGCCTCGGGGATCGTCTGGCGCGCGAGCAGCGAGACGTAGCCGATGGCCGTGCCACGCGGCATCGAGCGGATCGCGCGGACCACCGGCTCGGGGTGATGCCCCGCGACGAGCCAGGCGCGCAACGGCTCGGCAACCGCGCCACGCGAGGCGGAGAACGCCGCGTGTCGGCGACGTTCGTACGAGCGCCTCACGGAGAGGAATGTGACAAGAAGGACCAGGAAGACTCCCTGTACTGCGCCGACCACCCCAAGCACGAAGTCGAAACTCACACGACTCCGGCGGACTGACGCCACACGGAGATCTTCGCCATCAGGACGCGCAGGCTCACCGGCTTCGCGATGTAGTCGAGCGCGCCGACACGGAGTGCGCGCAGCTGGTCGCCCTCGCTCGCACGCACGCTGAGGAACACGACGCCGAAGACCCCCGGCCGGTCGACGCGCAGTCGTTCGAAGAGCGAGAAGCCGTCGAGGCCGGGAAGGTCCACGTCGAGCAGCACGATCGGCGGCCGACCGTCGACGCGCATCCTCCGCAGGCCCTCGAGCGCCGCCGGGCCGGTGCCGAAGATCTGTCGCGTGAGGCCGCGCGCCTCGAGCGCGAACGAGATCAGGTCGGCGAGCGCCTCGTCGTCCTCCACGATGATCACGTCCGGCGCCATCAAGGCGTCGGCGGGATCCCAGATGCGGACATCGGCGGCGTTCGCGCGCGCCGCGTTCCACGCTTCGCCGGCGAGCCGCAGCATCACACGGCTCGACCGCTCCCCGGTCAGCGGCAGCGCGGCGACACCGGCGCACCAGGACTCCGGCTTCGCGCGCGTGAGAGACGCCATCGGGGCGATGAACTCCCCGAGTGCTTCTGCCGACATCCTTGCGAGGAGCACGAGCGTGACCTCATCCGAGAAACCGGCCATGCCTCCCGCCTTGCGGCACGCGTCGCCTACGGCGGCGCACTCGCGATGCCACAGGCCCGAGCGGTGAATGCCGTCGGGCGACTCGGTGGGGCGACAGATCGCGAGCGACATCTCCACACCGGGCGTCACATGGGCCAGCGCTTCCTCGAAGGCGCGCAGGGTGCGCTCGGGCAGCCAGAGGCCGCTCGCCGGATGCACGCCGCGTCCGATCTGTCGCTGGCGACGGAGTTCGAGCAGCCGCTCGAGGCGCCGCATGAGTTCGCTGACCACGATCGGCTTCGCCTGGAAGTCGTCGGCGCCGGCGGCGAACGCCGCCTCGCGCGTGTCGATGTCCGTGGAGCCGGAGAGGAGCACGATCGGCAGGTCGGCGAAGCGTCGCTCGTTGCGCAGTTGCCGCGTGATCGCGATGCCGTTACCCGATGCGAGGTTGATGTCCATCAGCAGCAATGCGGGATTCGTCTCGTCGAGCTCCTGCTCGATGCCCACCGCGTCGGTGCGCGAACGCACGAACATTCCCTCGCGCTCGCCGAGCGCGTGCACGAGATCGAGCATCGCCGGATCGTCGTCGATCACGAGCAGTGTCGCACCGGCCATCCGCGTATGCGACGAGAGCGACTCGGCGATCAGCAACAGCTCGCGCGGCTCGGTGGCGGCGTCCACGACGCGCGCGCGGATGCTGTGCGCCGCGACCGGGTGCGCTGGATCGTGCAGGAGGATGAGCGGCACGCCATCGGGCACATGCACGGGGATGTGCGCGGCCGCGATCACCGCCTGCGGTGGCGTGCCCTCGAGCAGTGCGCCGAGCCCCATCGCGCTGATGCGCTCGACGAAGTAGCCGCGATGCACCGCCTCCGGCACGATCATCGACGCGGTGGTGTCGGGGAGGTCGACGAGCAAGAGCCGGTTCGTGAGGCCAAGCCCGGATCCGTCAGCCGGCGCGGCGAAGGCGGACTTGAGCGCGTGCACGAGCTGGCGGACGATGGCCGCGCGGCGCGGCAGGTCGGCCTTCACGTCCCGCGTCCAGCGCAATGCGACGAGCTCGAGCGCGCCGGCGAGCCGGCTTGCCTCGTGAAAGCCATAGCTGCCCGCGGTCCCGTGCACGCGATGCAGTTCACGCCGCAGCGACTCCACCAGATCCGGCGCGGCCGGCGTCACCTGCAGCTGGTCTGCCAGCTGGGTGAATGCGGCCAGGGTATTCCCACTCGTGGCAAGGAAACGCTCGCGCAGCTTGGCGAGGACGCCCTGCAACTGGTCGGCGGAAGGCATGATGCCGCAAGATACCAGCATGTTGCCCTGCTGCCTCGCAAGCCGCCATCTTTCGTGATATGCGACTACTCTGTGCCGACGACGAACCAGCGATCCGAACCATCCTCGAACTGGCCCTGAGCCTGGATCCCGAGATCGAGACCGAGATGTTCGAATCAGGGGCGGCGCTCATCGAGCGGGCACGAGCCGGCGGCGCGGACGCGGTGCTCCTCGATGCGATGATGCCGGAGATGGACGGCTTTGCGACCTGTCGCGCGCTCAAGGCGGACCCGCTGACGAATCACCTGCCGGTGGTGTTTCTCACGGCGCGAGCGCAGCGTGGGGACAAGGACGAGGTGCTGGCCGTCGGCGCCGTCGCATGCCTCACGAAGCCGTTCGATCCCATGACGCTGGCCGAGGAACTGCGCAGCGCGCTGGGGTTCTAGGCGATGGCCGGCGTGCTCATGCCGGCAGGGAGCCCTGCTGCGGCGGCGACCTCCCGGACTGCGGAGATCGCCGCCGCCTCGCATCACTTCACCGTCGACCAGTCGGCGGAGAGTTCGAGATTGCCCCACGAGATCGTGAGCACGCCCTTCGCCGGCGCCACGAGTGCGGGCACCATCGCGATCTGCAGCGACTCGCGGACCTCGGCGTTGGTCTTCGCGCGCAGCGGCACGCGCGCGTGATCCTTCGTCGCGTCGTACTCGGTGCCCCACTGACCGGTGTTCTTGTTGATGATCAGGAAGTACTGGTCGCCCTCGCGGATCGAATAGAGCGAGTAGGCGCCGACCGGGACCGCGGTGCCGCCGATCACCAGGTTCGCCTGCGTCGTCAGCGTGGTGGCGGCGTTCGCACCGGTGCGCCAGATGGTCGCGTTCTTCGTCAGCTCGTCGGGCACGTTGCGGCCGCGCACGTGGGGCTGGCCGTAGTCGATCGTGACCGTGAGCGCGGCGGGGGCTGGCTGGCCGGCGACGCGCTGGAAGCCCAGCGACACCACGGTCGTCGCGCGCGTGCTCGCGGCGGCCGTGAGGCCACCCTGCGCCGACGGCGGCTGCATGGTCATCTGTGCGGCGAGCGGCGCTGAGAGCGACGCGACGCCAAGGAGCATGGAAGCGGCAAGAACGGTAGTCACGCGCATCGATCGGTCACCTGGCTGAGGGAAAAAAGATCGGGCCCGCGCGGACGGCACGAGCCCACCGGTGATAAGATACCATTGCGCCGGATGTCCGCCACGGTCCCCATTCCACCCTGAAGGGCGACAATGCTGAAAATGAAGGATTATCCCGACCATCACGACGCGGAACTCGTGCTCCGCCTTTATGAACTCCGCCGCGAGCCGCTCATGCGCGAGGCGAGGTCGGTGCTCTACACGAAGTTCATGCCGCGCACCTTCGACGAGTTCTCTGCGATCATGAAGAGCGAGCACGAGCACAACGCCTTCTACCGGCAGGTCAACTCCTACTGGGAGATGGCGTACGGCCTCATCAAGCACGGCGTGCTCAACGCGGACCTCGCGATGGAGAGCAACGGCGAAGGCATGCTCCTCTTCGCGAAGGCGCAGCCCTGGCTCGCCGAGATCCGCGCGATGGGCAACCCGCGCTCGTTCGCGAACGCCGAATGGGTCGCGACGGAGACCGACGCCGGTCGGCGCGTGTTCGCGATGTTCGACGCCCGCGTCCGCCAGGCGACGGGCCGGTAGTTCACACACCGCGCTGAAGCACGATGTCGTCCTCCCACGCGTCGGCGAACTGGTACGGGTGCGTCCCAACGGGTGCGAACCCGTGCTTCTCATAGAAGCGACGCGCCCGCGCATTCCTGTCCCAGACCTGCAGCCAGACCGCATCGTGACCACCGCGTCGTGCGTGGTCGAGCGTGGCCTCGAGCAGGAATGCGCCCGCGCCACGGCCATGCCATGCGCGCACCACATACAGCCGCGCGAGCTGCAGCGGCGCGTTCGCGGTCACGCACGATGGCCCTGCATCGGTGCGCAGGGAGACGAATCCCGCCCAGGTACCGCTCGCCTCGCGCGCCACGAGCACCACGGTGTGCGGGTCGCGCAGCTCCGTGCGCTGGATCTGCTCCGAGAAATTGCGATGCAGGTGCGTCGCCATCATCGCCGGGTCGCTCATCGCCGCGTACGAGTCGTAGAACGTGTCGCGGGCGATGCGTGCGTAGTCGGCGGCGTCCGCGTCCGTCGCGCGGTGGAGCCTGAGCGGCTTCGCGTGCGCGGCCGGCGGACCGGCGTCGGTATTCACCATGACGGTACGATGCCCGGAGGGCTGCTCCGCGGGCAAGGCGCCGCGCGTATCTTTGCGGGATGAGCGATCACTTCGGCACCTTCTTCGTGCCGGGCCCCACCGAGGTGCGGCCCGAGATCCTCCAGGCCATGGTGCAGCCGATGATGGCGCATCGCGGGCCGGCGTACGAGGCCCTGCACCGTCGTGTCGTGCAGGGGCTGCAGCATGTGTTCCGCACCACGCGTCCCGTGTACCTCATGACGGCATCGGCCACGGCGCTCATGGAGGCGGCCATCCGCTGCGCGCCGCAGGGTCCGGTGCTCGCGCTCGTGAACGGCGCATTCTCGGAGCGCTTCGCGCGCGTGGCGCAGTCCTGCGACCGCCGCACCCGCGTGCTCACCGTGCCATGGGGCGAGACGCATCCGCTCGACCTCGTGGAGCAGGTCCTCGGCGATGAACCGTTCGCCGCGATGACGGTGATGCATTCCGAGACGAGCACCGGCGCCGTCAGCGATGTGCGCGCGCTCACCGCGCTCGCGCACCGGTACGGCGCGATGGCGCTCGTGGATTCCGTCTCGGGTATCGGCGGCATGCCACTGGAGACTGATGCGTGGGGCGTCGATCTCGTGTTCACCGGATCGCAGAAGGCGCTCGCGTTGCCGCCGGGCATGGCATTCGGTGTCGCGAGCGCATCGTACATCCTGCAGGCGCAGGCGACGCCGGCGCGCGGCCGCTATCTCGACCTCGTCGAGTACGAGCAATTCGCCGCGCGCGACCAGGTGCCGCACACACCGGCGCTCCCGATCCTCCATGCCGCCGACGCCCAACTCGCGCGCATCGTGGACGAAGGCATCGCGCTGCGCTGGAGCCGGCATGCCGCGATGCTCGCCCTCTGCGAGCGCTGGGTCGATGCATGCGTCGCGGCGGGCCTCGGGATCTCGATGCTGCCGCGCGCGGACGAGCGCTCGGCCACCGTCAGCGCGATCATGCTGCCCGAGGGCCGACGCGCGAGCGCCGTCGTGGCGCGCGTGGCCGAGCGGGGATTCATCGTCGCGCCCGGATATGGCCAGATGCGCGAGTCGATGATCCGCATCGGCCACATGGGCGATCACACCGTCGAGACGCTCAGTGGGTGCCTCGACGCGGTGCGGCGCTCGCTCTAGCGATCGAGCTGCCCGATCGTCTTCGTGCTCGCCGGACGTTCGCGCTGCAACCTCGCCGCCACACGCTCGGCGGCCTCGAATGCGCGCAGGATGTTCTCCCCCGCGAGCTTCCTGAGATCGTCGTCGCTCCAGCCGCGGCGCGCGAGCTCGGCAAAGAGGTTCGGATACTTCGAGACATCCTCCAGTCCCGGGATCACGACATCGATCCCATCGAAGTCACCGCCGATACCGACATGATCCACTCCGGCGACCTTGCGGATGTGCTCGATGTGATCGGCCACGCGACCGACGGTCGGCTGCGCGCCGATGAAGCCCGGCACGAACGTCACCATCACGACGCCGCCGTTCTTCGGCATGCGCGCGAGGATCGAGTCGGGGACGTTGCGCACGTGGTCGTGGATCGCGCGCGCGTTGGAGTGCGAGAAGATGATCGGCGCCTCGCTCACGTCCATCGCATGGCTCATCGTCGCCGGCGACACGTGCGAGAGGTCGACCAGCATGCCGAGGCGGTTCATCTCACGCACGACCTCGCGGCCGAACGGCGTGAGGCCACCATGGCGCGGCACGCCGGCCGCGGCATCGGCCCAGTCGAGATGCTGGTTGTGCGTGAGTGTCATGTAGCGCGCACCGAGGTCGTAGAACGCGCGGAGCGCGCCCAGCGAATTCTCGATCACATGGCCACCCTCCATGCCGAGCACCGACCCGATGCGACCGCGCGCGAAGGCCAGGCGGAATCCGTTCGCAGTCGTCGTCGCCTCGAAGGTCTCCGGATACTTCGCGATCACGCGGCGCGCGATGTCCATCTGCTCGAGCTGCACCTTCGCGAAGCCGAGCCTCGCGGTCGTGGTGTCGCCCGGCACGTAGACCGACCAGAACTGTCCGCCGAGCTGGCCCGTCTTGAGACGGGCGAGGTCGGTATGACCACTCACGCGCTGCCGAAGGTCGTACGCCTCCACGTCATGCGGCGCCGATCTGCTCTGGCGGATCGCCCATGGAAGGTCGTTGTGTCCGTCGATGAGCGGCGACTCGCTGAGCACCTGCTGCGCACGCGCCATGTGCTCCGGCGACTGACCGCCCGTCGAAGTCATCGCGCCAGTGGCGACGCAGCCGCTGACGGACAGCATGGCGACGGCGAGCGAGGCGAAGCTCCTGGCGATCGGTGCGAGCAAGGACGTGCGCTTCATCGGGGACCCAGTGGTGAGAGGCATACGATATCTAACCTCCCACCGCCGCTGAGGCGCGTGCGGCCGACCGTTACTTCGTGACTTTGGCTGGGCAGGTGCGGATGCCGAAGATCGCGTAGAGCGGGCAGAAGCTGAGCGTCGCGGTCGCGAGCGGGATGATCCCGAGCCAGCCCCACGGCGTCTTCGGGCCGATGAATACGAGGGAGATCAGGAGAAGTCCCACTGCCACGCGCAGCGCACGATCGAGCGTGCCAACATTGACCTTGAACATCGGAGTCTCTGGATAAAGGGGGGGTATCAGTCAGTAATACACGATCATGATTTCAGGGGGAGTGCGTCATCGGTGGAGGCCTGAACGCTTGTGCGGGAAATCCCGACTGCCTAGGGCGGCCCAACAGGTCTGACCACGCGACCGGTGCGGTCGCCGCGCGCGCCGTCGAGCAGCGCCGTCGCTCCGTTCACGATGGTCGCCTTGATGCCGACCGGATACTGGAACGGATCGCTGAAGGTCGCGCGGTCGTTGACCGTTGCCGCGTCGAACACGACGACATCCGCGACTGATCCCGCCGCGAGGGTGCCGCGATCGGTGAGGCGCATGCGCGACGCGGGGAACGCGCTCAGCTTCCGCACTGCCTGCTCGAGCGTGAGCGTTCCGCGCTCGCGCACGTACCGCCCGAGCACCCGCGCGAACGATCCGGCGCCGCGCGGATGCGGCACGCCGCGGCGCGCCGGTCCGCTCATCGCGACCGCATTCCCGTCCGAAGCGACCATGCCGGCGTCGTGCGCAATGATGCGTTCGAGGTTCTCCTCGCTCATCGCGAATCCGACGATGCCGACATTGCCGCCGTTGCGCCGCAGCATGTCGATCGCGAGCTGATAGGGCTCGATCCCCCGCTCCGACGCCCACTCGCCCAAGCGCCGTCCCTCGGCGGGTTTGTCCTCGGAGGCCGCGGCACTCGAGATCTGCACGTTGTTCCACCCGCCGATCAGCTCGGCTTTCGCGATCGTCTCCTCGCGGATGCGCGCCGCGGTGGCCGGATCGTCGAGTCGCTCGAAGAAGCGCGCGATCCCGCCATCGCGGCTCCACACGGGGAAGAAGTTCGTGAGTCCCGTCTGGTACGCGAGGTAGGGATAGCGGTCGAAGGCGACATCGACGCCACTCGCGCGCGCTGCCTCGATGCGCGCGAAGGCATCGTTGAGCTTCGGCCAGTTGCGCGGCCCCTGCGTCTTCAGGTGCGAGATCTGTAGCGCGCAGCCCGCGCCGCGCGCGACGGCGATCGATTCATCGATCGCCGCGAGCAGACGATCGTCCTCGTTGCGCATGTGCGTACTGTACGCGAGCCCGTGCGCCGCGAGCGGCTTGCAGAGTGCGATGAGTTCGTCGAGCGACGCGAAGGCGCCCGGCGTGTACTCGAGCCCGCTCGACGCACCGGCGGCGCCATCGGCGAGCGCGTGCTCCACGAAGCGGACCATGCGCGCGAGCTCGGCGGCCGTCGCCGGACGATCACGATCACCGACGACGACGCCGCGCACCGTGCCGAGTCCGATGCAACTCGCGACATTCGCACCCGGACGCAGTGCGTCGATGGAAGCGAACAGCGTGTGCATCGAGGCTCCCCTGCCCGGCAGCCCCGGCGCGCGCGAGGAGCCGTCCGCACCCACGACGACCGTCGTGATACCCTGACGCACGACCGACTCCAGCATCGGATCGTCGAAGAGCGAGCTGTCGGCGTGCGAGTGTATGTCCACGAAACCCGGCGCGACGATATGCCCGCTGCAATCGATCACGCGCTTCGCGGCGTCGACGATGCCCGGCGCCACACGCACGATGCGATCGCCGGTGATCGCGACGTCGGCACTGAACCGCGGACGCCCGCTGCCGTCGACCACGACCCCGCCCCGCAGGATGAGGTCATACTCCACCCCACGCCGCGCCCCGAGGATGTACGGCGCACCGATCACCGCACCGGAAGCAGCCGCCAGGCGCCCGAGGAACACTCTGCGTGAGGTCATGGAGAGACGAAGCGGGGGATGGATGATCGAGCGGGACCTGTGAGGTTGAACCTACGGCCGATCGCAGCCTTTGGTACACCCCAACCCATCCCCGCCGAGTCTCCCATCCCCCGCCCCGCATCCATCCCGCATCCCGCACGCATCCCGCATCCCGCGAAGCTAGTACCTGTAGTGATCCGGCTTATACGGTCCATCCACCGGCACCCCGATATACGCCGCCTGCTTCTCCGTGAGCTTCGTCAGCTTCACGCCGAGTTTGTCGAGATGCAGTCGCGCGACCTTCTCGTCGAGGTGCTTCGGCAGCACGTAGACCTTCTTCTCGTACTTGTCGTTGTTCGTGTGCAGCTCGATCTGCGCCATCACCTGGTTGGTGAACGACGCCGACATCACGAACGACGGGTGCCCCGTGGCGCAGCCCAGGTTCAGCAGGCGGCCTTCGGCGAGGATCAGCACCGAGTGTCCGTCCGGGAAGATCCATTCATCGAACTGCGGCTTGATATTGTTGCGCTTGATGCCCTTGTAGTGCTTGAGGCCGGCCATGTCGATCTCGTTGTCGAAGTGGCCGATGTTCCCGACGATCGCCTTGTCCTTCATCTTCGCCATCTGTTCGACCGAGATGATGTCGGCGTTGCCCGTGGCGGTGATGAACACGTCGGCGGTGGTGAGCACCTCCTCGAGCGTCGTTACCTGATAGCCTTCCATCGCCGCCTGCAGGGCGCAGATGGGATCGACTTCGGTGATGACCACGCGCGCGCCCTGCGCGCGGAGCGACTGCGCCGAACCCTTGCCCACGTCGCCGTAGCCGAACACGACGCAGACCTTGCCGGCGAGCATGACGTCGGACGCGCGGAGGATGCCGTCGGTGAGCGAGTGACGGCAGCCGTACAGGTTGTCGAACTTCGACTTGGTCACGGCGTCGTTGACGTTGATCGCCGGGAAGAGCAGCGTGCCGGCGGCCATCATCTCATAGAGACGGTGCACGCCCGTGGTGGTCTCTTCCGACACGCCGCGGATCGCCTTGCCGACAGTCGTCCAGCGCTTCGGGTCTTCCTTGATGGTCTTGCGGAGCAGCTCGAGGATGACGCCCCACTCCTCAGGCTCTTCCTTCGCGTTGAAGGCAGGCACGACGCCCGTCTTCTCGTACTCGGTGCCCTTGTGCACGAGCATAGTGGCGTCGCCGCCGTCATCGAGGATCAGGTTCGGGCCACCGCCATCGGGCCAGATGAGCGCCTGCTCCGTGCACCACCAGTATTCGTCGAGCGTCTCACCCTTCCAGGCGAACACCGGGATGCCGCGCGGCGAATCGACGGTGCCATCCTTGCCGACGGCGACCGCGGCCGCGGCGTGGTCTTGCGTCGAGAAGATGTTGCACGAGACCCAGCGCACATCGGCCCCGAGCTCGGCGAGGGTCTCCATGAGCACGGCGGTCTGCACGGTCATGTGCAGCGA
>JANOTV010000332.1:0-6639 GCA_031416495.1 Gemmatimonadota bacterium | reverse complement strand
CGAAGATCGGAACGAGGATGGTCAGGGCGATCGGCAGGTGCACGACCGCAGGGTGGAGAGGGTTGGGCAGTAGATTCTGGAACATGATGTGTCCTCCGGAGATGGGGCGGACCACGGGCAGCTCCCGCGGCCTCGGAGGGAAGAGTCGGTCGCGGCGTCGGGCACCACCATCCGACATTCGACGCGGTTCGGGCGCACGGCACGAACGTCGGATGACCTCCGGCGGATGACGGACACGGCTCTCGCGGAGGATGAAAGTGGAGGAAGAACAGGACGGCCTCGATTCGGCGCAGCTGCGCCTGTTGGTGTTGCTCCTGCTCGCCGTCGTGGCGATCGGTGGGGCGACAGACCTCTACCTCGACCGGCCGGAGCGCTGGTTCACGCCGCACGTTCTCATCGAGGCGACGATCATGCTGGTGAGTGCCGGGACGGCGGTCTATCTCTGGCGCGGCTGGCGGACGGCGGCGACGAGGCTGGCCGGCACGCAGCACTCCCTCGTTGAACGCGAAGCCGAGCGCGACCACTGGCGCTCGCGCGCCGAGGCGGCGCTGGATGGGCTCAGCCGGGCAATCGACGATCAGTGCACCCGATGGAGGCTGACGCCGACGGAGCGGGAGGTGGCGCTCTTGTTGTTGAAGGGCCGAGGGCACAAGCAGATCGCGGCGGCGAGTGGCCGGAGCGAACGCACGGTGCGGCAGCACGCGGTCGCGGTCTACGAAAAGTCGGGACTGGCCGGACGGGCGGAGTTGGCGGCGTTCTTCCTGGAAGGGCTGATGATCCCGGGACGGCGGGCGGCCGAGGACTGACGGCAGAGGCCAGGAGCGAACGTGCGAATGCGGTGCGCGTTCACTGCGCGGCCCGCGCGCAGGGCCGCGTCACGCGCCTCGGCGGCTGGCAACGATCGTCCGGGCTGCGGTGAGGTCCTCCTCGAGCCGTCCGCACATGATCTCACAGAGCGCGAGTACGTCATTGTCCGCGAGCGCGTAGTAGACGAAGAGTCCCTTGCGCGTGCGCGAGAGGAAGCTCGCCGCGTGCAACTGCTGCAGATGCTTGGAGAGGTTGCCCTGCCCGAGGCCCGTCTGCTTCACGAGTTCCGTGACCGTGAGGGGGCCGTGTTCGAGGGAGTGGAGAATGGCGAGGCGTGCGGGCTCGGAGAGCGCGCGGAAGCGGCCCGCCACCATGGCGAGGAGCTCAGGGGTGGCGGTCCGGCGCGTTTTGGGTCGGGGCTTCATGGCCATAAGGACATAAGGTAGCAAGTCGAGTGCCGCGTAGGAGAGCGGGGGTGTCCGCGATCAGGCCTTCTTCACGTCGGTAGGGAGGAACTTGACCACCGCGATGAAGATGCCGCCCACCACGAGCGCCATCACGATCGACGGAACGTGGAACAGGTCCGCGAGGGTGATCTTGCCGAGGTTCGCGATGCTCACGATGGGTGCGATGAGC
Organism: Gemmatimonadota bacterium; assembly: GCA_031416495.1. Taxonomy (GTDB): domain Bacteria; phylum Gemmatimonadota; class Gemmatimonadetes; order Gemmatimonadales; family Gemmatimonadaceae; genus Pseudogemmatithrix. The sequence goes on along the minus strand of JANOTV010000332.1, from coordinate 5,196 downwards.
GTGGTGTAGACGAGCGTGAAGACCAGCGCGCCCGCCACACCGCCGAGGATCGCGACGATCGCGTCCTTGCGGCCTTCGCCGATGCCGACGACGCAGGTGCCCGGGCAGTAGCCGCCGATGCCGAAGCCGACGCCGAAGACGAGACCGCCCAGCAGCACACCGACCACGTATGCCGGCTTCACGTCGAAGTGGAGCAACTGCGGGATCACGAGCGAAAGCGCGTAGACGACGATCATGCCCACCGCGATGGTGAGCGCCATGAACTTGATCACCGAGAGGTTCTCGAGGCGCAGGTTCTTGGTGATCATCGCCGGGCTCGAGGCGCGCACCCGCTGGATGAAGAAGCCCATCGCAACGCCGATCAGGACGGAGAGAATGGAAACGAGCATGATCAGACCCCTGCCGCGCGGCGGCTGCTGAGCATCTTGGCGGACATGATGCCCGTCGCGAAGACGCCGATGGCGAAGATGAACCCGCTCACCGAGAGCTGGGTGATGCCGGAGATGATGTGGCCGCTGGTGCAGCCGCCGGCGATGCGTGCGCCGAAGACGATGAGAAAGCCGCCGATGAATGCGTCACGGTAGCGCTTGGCGTTGGTCGTCTCGCCCGGATGCGCCATCTCGCACTTGGGTGCCTTCTCGCGATTCATCTTCGCGCCGAGGAATCCGCCGATGAGGAGACCGAGCACGATGAAGGTCTCGGGCTTGAAGAGCGAGCCCATCCTCACGAGGTAGGGGTTCGACTCGGCGTACGCCGGGTCGAACACCCGGAACAGGGCGCCGATGAAGCGCGGGTAGGTCCCCGAGACGCCGATCGGGCCCCAGACGAGGATCGAGAGTGCGCCGAGGATGCCGAAGAGGATGCCGTAGAAGACCCAAGGAGTGCTGGGAGTCTCCACTCGCACGGGAACGTCCGTGCCGACAAAAGGAGCGGGTGTGGCGAGGGACATCGGGATCTCCAGCGTTGGGGGACTTACTTCGCGGGGCCGGGACGACGATCGTCCGGCACAAAGCGGTCGGCGTACGGCATCTTCACCGCGCGGAGCGAGGCGGCGTCGAGCGTCGCATCGTCGGCGATGATACTGTCCTTGGCGAGCAGGTAGGCCGAGAGGGCATATACCTGGTCGTCGGTGAGCGATCCGGGCGCGACGTGCGGCATCGCCCGCTTGATGTAGTCGAACAGCGTGGTCGCATGCGACCAGTAGTTGCCGATGGTGCGCGGCAACCTGGGGTCGCTCGAGAAGTTGAAGCCCTCGGCCTTGGGATCGCGGCCGGAGAGCTGCGGGAAGGCGGGGGCCATTCCCTCGCCGTTCACGCCGTGGCAGATGGCGCACTGCGCCGTGTAGAGCGCGGCGCCTTCGGCGACGGTGCCCTTGCCGGCGGGGAGTTCGGCGCCATCGGCGCTGATATCGGTGTCCATCTTCGCGATGTCGGCGGGTCTCGCCGAGCTGCCGAGTCCGTAGCGCTTGCCGCCGCCGGTCGTCGCTGGTGCATTCGCATCGCCGCTCCGCGCGCCGTACGCGGTTCCATCACCCGTGCCATCGCTGGTGCCAACGCAGCCGAGGGTGGCGATTGCGGCGCTGAGCACGGCGCTGAGCACGGCGCTGAGCAGGAGTTCACGCTTCATGCTCAGGTCTCCCCATGGAAGAAGACCTTGCCGCCGCGCTTCACCTTCCACCCCAGGATCTGGTTGAAGTGGTAGTCGGTGCCGAGCCCGCGCTCGGTGACGGCCGCGGTGCGTGTGGGCTGCACGAAGCCCGCCTCGTCGGTCGCGCGACTGAGGAGCACCGCTTCGTTGCCCTTCCACTCCCACATGTACTGGAAGCGCACCGTCGACTTCGGCATCGACTGCCCGAGGATGTCGGCGTCACGCCAACTCTTGCCGCCGTCCGCGCTCACCTCGACGCGCGTGATGCGGCCGCGGCCGCTCCACGCGAGCCCGCTCACCGCATGCCAGCCACGCTTGGTGATCGTGTCGGGGTGCGAGGGCGAGGTGATGATCGACTTCGCGTCCTGTTCGAAGGTGAAGCGGCGCGCGGTCCCGTTCGGGAGCGGGTCCGTGTACTTGGAGGTTTCCCATCGCGTCATCCAGGGCTGCGTGCCGAGTTCGAGCCGGCGCACCCACTTCACGTTGATGTTTCCCTCCCAGCCCGGGAGGAGGAGGCGCAGCGGATAGCCTTGCGCGGGGCGCAGCGGCTCGCCGTTCTGCGCCCAGACGATGAGCGCGTCGTCCCAGGCCTTCTCGATCGGTACCGAGCGCGTCATGAGGCAGGCATCGCCGCCCTCGGCGAGGAACCACTTGGCTGCGGGCTTCACGCCCGCCTCGCGGAAGAGCGTTGCGAGCGACACACCGGTCCACTCGGAGGTGCTCAGCATGCCCGAGACCTTCTGCGCGGTCATCTCGGGCTTGGGATCGCGGTACGAGTTGCGTCCGTTGCCGGCGCACTCGATGAAGTGCGTGCGCACGACCTGCGGAAAGCGCTTGATGTCGTCCACCGAGAAGGTGAGCGGGCGCTCGACGAGACCGTGGATGGTGAGCGTGTGGCGCTCGGGGTCGAGCGCCGGAATGCCGGCGTGGTGTCGCTCAAAATGCAGGTCGCTCGGCGTGATGTTGCCCGTGAGGTCCTGCAACGGGGTGAGCGAACTACCGGTGGTCTCGCCGACCGGTGCGCGCGTCGGCGCTTCGAAGGCGGAGCGCGCCCCGAGAGGCGAGGTGGCACCGCCCTGCAGTTTGGTCGCGTCGGCGGGGACGGCTGGGCGCTCGGAGGGGGCCTGTTGTGCCGTGAGCGCGGTCGGGATGCCGGCGAGCATCGCGCCGCCGAGCGTACCGACCGCGCCGGCGAGCAGGTCACGGCGGGTGAGCGCGGGCGTCGCATCGGCGGGGAGATGGTCGGTCATCGCATGTCCTTAGTTGCGCCGCGGCTGATGACCGGCGGATTCGGCACGACCGCGCCGCGTGGGTTCGCGCGCTTGATGACCGGCGGCGGATTGAAGGCCTTGCGCCCGAAGGTCTCGTACGGAACGTCTGCGGGGGCGCCGCCCATCGGCCAGTCGAGTTCCTTGCCCGGGGAGTCGGGGCGCGGGTGCGAGTTGATGAACGCCGAGAGGTCGAAGGCCTCCTGCGCCGTGAGCGTGCCCGGCGCCGTCTGCGGCATGTTGTGCTTTATGAAACTCGCCGCGCGCTCGAGGCGTGCCATGGAGGCACCCACGGCGTAGGACTTTGGACCCCAGAGCGACGGGATGGGGCCGACGCCCTCGCCGTTGGCGCCGTGGCAGGCGCTGCAGGTCTTGGCGGTGAAGAGCGCCGCGCCGCGCGCGACGTCGCCCACCAGGATGTCGGGTTCGGAGATGAGGCCGTCGGTCCCCGCGATCATGGTGCCGACCGGCACGCCCGTGGAGATGAACGCCATGTAGGCGAGTATGTCGGTCATCTCGCGGCTCCCGACCGGGATCGCATTGCCGGCGAGCGAGCGGGTGAAGCAGTAGTTCACGCGGTCGGCGAGGGCGACCACCGCGCCGGAGCGCGGCATGTATTTCGGGAAGCGCGAGTGCGAGCCGGTGAGCGGGGCTGCGGTCAGCTTGAGGCCGTCCTGCTGGTGGCAGCTCGTGCAGCTCAGGTTTCCGGGGGCGTACGCCGGGAGGCTATCGGGTGTGAAGCGCAGGAGGTAGAGCCCTCGCCGGATCGATGCCCCCATGGAGTCGTTGGGGATGTCGGCCTCGCGGAGCGGCTTCCAGGCCGCCTCATCGAAGTGGACGGCCATCGCGTCAGCGACGACGGGCGGCTTCTCGGGGGCGCAGGCAGCGGCCGCGACGAGCCCGACGACTCCGAGGATGCCGAGGATGCGGTGAGCGCCCACGGTCGAACTCCTGCGCATTGGGTGGAGAGCCGGCGAGAAGGCATCCTCTATACTCCGATACGGTAATATCCAAAACCCCGTACGGCAAGCACGAAGGGGTGGACCCGCGGGCCCACCCCTTCGTGCTGAGTCGGTCGGCTGCGATGAACGCGGAGCGCGGGAGGGTCTTCACCACCGTGCCGTTGACGATGCACGAGGCCTCGCCGTTGCTCACGCGCCAGCCGACGGTGTTCGTCGACTCGCCATTCGCGTCGGCCTTGTGGATGGCCGCGTTCGCCTCGGTCTCCACGAGCGTTGTCACCTTGGCGCCATGGAAGGTCTTGATCGCGTAGGTGCCGGTGCCGTAGACGATGCAGTACATCATGGTCTCTGTGTCCGACTGGAGGTCGGCGCCGCCGATGAAGAGCCCGTACGAGTCTGGCTGCGAGCTCGCCATCTTGTGCTTCTTGAACGTCGCCATCACCTCGTACTCCCCGCTCGCGGTGTTCGCGGGATTCCAGAAGTTGCCTGCGGGGCCGACCGAGATGCGGAAGGCGCCTCCCTCGGCGGCGAAGCGCGAGTCATTGATGGTCTTGCCCTGCGAGGCTGCCCTGCGAAGCTGCGCTGGCCCTCCCGCGACTTCGGGCGCATATTCGGCAGACCCCAATCTCCGGACGACATGGAAGACCTGCGACCCCGCCTCGAAAAAGCGCTCAGCGACCAGTACATCTTCGAACGTGAGCTGGGCGGTGGCGGGATGTCGCGCACGTATCTGGCGCGCGAGCGCGCTTTCAACCGCCGCGTCGTCATCAAGGTGCTCGCACCCGAACTCCTCGCGGGGATCTCCGTCGAGCGCTTCCGCCGCGAGATCCTCCTCGCTGCGCAGCTCCAGCACCCGCATATCGTCCCCGTGCTCACCGCGGGGGACACGGACGGACTCCCCTGGTTCACGATGCCGTACGTGGACGGCGATTCGCTGCGCCAGCGGCTCGGTCAGGGGGCGATCGGCATCGGTGAGACCGTGGGGATCCTCCGCGACGTCGCACGCGCGCTCGCCTACGCGCACCAGCACGGTATCGCCCATCGCGACATCAAGCCCGACAACGTGCTTCTCTCGGCGGGGAGCGCGACGGTCACCGACTTCGGCATCGCCAAGGCGATCAGCGCCGCGCGCGGCGGCGAGCCCTTCGCCGCCACGCTCACCGTCGCCGGAACCTCCCTCGGCACGCCTACGTACATGGCGCCGGAACAGGCGGCGGGGGACTCCAAGACCGACCACCGCGCGGACCTCTACGCGTTCGGCGTGATGGCATTTGAGATGCTTGCCGGCCATCCGCCCTTCCACGGACTCTCGCCGACGC
>JANOTV010000331.1:0-4074 GCA_031416495.1 Gemmatimonadota bacterium | reverse complement strand
GCCAAGGAACGCGCCGGCAGCGCCGCGAGCGAAGAAAGCGCGCCGAGGAGCAGAAGTGCCCTCAGCGCGCTCTCCCCCGGACGAACTCCACAAAAGTGCGAACCGGTGTTCCGGTCGGCCCCTTTGGCATCACCACGAGATCCGTGTCGGAGTACGCGGTCCCCGCAATATCCAGATGCACCCACGGCATCCCCTCGGCGAACTCGGCAAGGAAGAGCGCGGCGGTGATCGTCCCCGCCCCGCGTCCGCCGATGTTCCGCATGTCGGCCACATCGGACTTGATGAGTTCCTTGTACTCCTCGAACATCGGGAGTTGCCATCCCACCTCGCCACCGCGCCGTCCCGCCGCGAGCACTTCGTCGATCACGGCCTGGTCATTGCCCATCACGCCGACGGTCGTGTTGCCGAGCGCGACGACGCATGCACCGGTGAGCGTGGCCGCATCGACGACCGCCTGCGGACGGTAGCGCTTCGTGTACGCCAGCACGTCGGCGAGTACGAGTCGCCCTTCGGCGTCGGTGTTCTGGATCTCGATTGTCTTGCCATTGCTCGCGCGCACGACGTCGCCGGGCTTCATCGCCTCGCCGCCGAGCATGTTCGTGGTCGAGCCGATGAGCGCGACGACATTGATCCGGAGCTTCATGCGGCCGATGGCTTCCATCGCGCCAAGCACGCCGGCTGCGCCCGACATGTCGAACTTCATGAGCTCCATACCCGGCGCTGGCTTGATGCTGATGCCGCCTGAATCGAAGCAGAGTCCCTTGCCGACGAGCGCCACCGGCGCCTCGCCGCGACGTCCGCCCTTGTATTCGATCACGATCAGCTTGGGATCCTGCGCGGTGCCCTGCGCGACCGCGAGGAACGATCCCATCTTGAGCCGCTGCAACTCACGACGACCGGAGACCTTCACCGTCATGCGATGCCGCTTCGCGATGTCGCGGGCGGTGCGTGCGAGATACTCAGGTGTGCAGATGTTCCCCGGCAGCATCGCGAGCCGCCGCGCGATGCGCTGGCCCTCGGCCACAGCGACACCCGCGGCGAGCGCCGCGGAGGCACCGCGCACGTTCGGCACCTGCACCGTCACCGCCGAGAGCGGCTTCGGACGCGTTCCCGTCTTGGGTTGTGAGTGCAGCTCACGGAACTCCCAGGCGCCGGCCGAGATGCCGACGACGACGCCTTCGAGCGCATCGCCCTCGAGATCAGCGGCCCAGAACGCCATGCGTCCCACGTTGAGTCCGTTCGCGCGACGACCGGCGAGCGTCGCGGCGCGCGTGAGTCCCTTCACGCGATCCGCCGTGCCCGTGCCCATGAGCATCACGCGCTCGGGACCGGCGGCCGGTGCGAAGAGCAGCAGCGTCTCGTCCTTCGCACCCGTGAAATCCTTGCGGCGGATCGCGCGCGCGAGCGCGCCGTCGTACCGCTTGTCGAGCGCAGCAAGCGCGCGCGGCATCGCCGGATCGGACGGGAGCGCGATGACGAGGAGCGGCGTGGCGATCCGCGAGGGACCGCCCGAGCGCACGGCGAATGTGACCGAGGTGCTCAGGCGCCCATCCCCTTGATGATCGCGTCGCCGAAGCCGGAGGTCGACACCTCGGTCGCGCCCGGCATCTGGCGCGCGAGATCGTACGTGACCGTTTTCGCGGCGATCGACTTCTCGAGGCCCCTGATGATGAGCTCCGCGGCGGCGTCCCAGCCCATGTGCTCGAACATCATGACGCCCGAGAGGATCACGCTGCCCGGGTTGATCTTGTCGAGACCGGCGTACTTCGGCGCCGTGCCGTGCGTCGCCTCGAAGACGGCCGCCTCGTCGCCGACGTTGCCGCCGGGCGCGATGCCGAGGCCCCCGACTTCCGCCGCGAGCGCATCGGAGATGTAGTCGCCATTCAGGTTCGGCGTTGCGACGACCGAGTATTCCTCCGGACGTAGGAGGATCTGCTGGAACATCGAGTCCGCGATGCGGTCCTTGAGGATGACCGCGTCGGCGCGCGACGTGCTGCCCGATGCGTAGAGATCGGCCTCGGTCACCACCTGGCCCGCGAACTTCTCGGCGGCGAGCTCGTAGCCCCAGTCACGGAAACCACCTTCCGTGAACTTCATGATGTTTCCCTTGTGCATCATCGTCACCGACGGACGATGGGTCTTGATCGCGTAGCGCAGCGCCATGTCGATCAGGCGCTTGGAGCCGAACGCCGACATCGGCTTGATGCCGATCGCCGATTGCGGACGAATCTTCTTGCCGAACTCGCGCTCGATGAAGAGGCGCAGCTTCTCCGCGTCCTCGGATCCCGCCTTGAACTCGATGCCCGAGTAGACGTCCTCGACGTTCTCGCGGAAGATCACGATGTCGACCTTGCCCGGCTCCTTGACCGGCGCGCCGACGCCCTGAAAGTACCGCACGGGGCGGATGCAGGCGTAGAGGTCGAGTTCCTGGCGCAGCGCGACGTTCAGAGAACGGATGCCGCCGCCGACCGGCGTCGTGAGCGGGCCCTTGATGGCGACCTTGAACTCGCGGATGGCGTCGAGCGTCTCCTGCGGCAGCCACTCGCCCGTCAGTTGATGCGCCTTCTCTCCCGCGAAGACTTCCATCCAGTGGATCTTCTTCGAGCCGCCGTACGCGCGCTGCACCGCCGCGTCGAACACCCGCACGCTGGCGCGCCAGATGTCGGGGCCGGTTCCGTCGCCTTCGATGAATGGGATGACCGGCTGGTCAGGGATGTTGAACCGGCCGCCGGCCGCTTCGATGCGCTCACCCGCAGAGGGGACACGCGCATGCTTATAGGTCGCCATTCCTGTCTGGACTCGGGAAGAAGTGAATGCGGAAAGCTGGAAAGCTACAGAAACGTGCGCTACCCGAGCAACTGTGTTCTATGTGGTCAGGTCAGGCGACGCGGTCGGGAGGATCCTGCCCCTCGAAGAACGCGCGAAGGTTGGCGAGTGCCCGCAGTCCCATCGCGTCGCGCGACTCGTGCGTCGCGCTGCCCAGGTGGGGGAGCAGGACCACGTTCTCTCGTACGAGCAGTCCTGGATTCACGAGGGGCTCCGCCTCGTAGACATCGAGTCCCGCTCCCGCGATCCGGCCTGCGCGGAGCGCATCGACGAGCGCCATCTCATCCACGACGTCACCGCGCGCGGTGTTGATGAGCACGGCGTGCGGGCGCATCGCGGCGAGCGCTTCCGCATCGATGAGATGACGCGTCTCAGGGTTTGCCGGGCAGTGAAGGCTCACGATGTCGCTCGCCGCAAGGAGCTCGTGCAGCGTCGACATGAGCTCGATGCCGTCCGTCGTCGCGCTCGATGCGGTGCGCGCTCCACTCACCGCCCCATCGCGCCGCGTCCGTGTCCAGGCCAGCACGCGCATGCCGAAGCCCTCGCGCGCGCGGCGCGCCACGGCGCTGCCGATGCGTCCGAGCCCGACAATACCGAGCGTCTTGCCCGTGAGTCGCGTGCCCACCATGTGCGTCGGACGCCAGCCGGTCCATCGGCCGGCGCGCAGTTCGCGCTCGCCCTCACCAGCACGTCGGAGTACGGCGAGCATCAAAAGGATCGCGAGATCCGCCGTGTCATCGGTGAGCACGTCGGGCGTGTTCGTCACAACGACGCCTGCCGCGCGCGCCGCATCGAGCGCAATGTGATTCGTTCCCACGCCGAAGTTCGCGAGGATGCGCGCGCGTGGCGGATCGCCGGCGAAGCATTCCGCGGTGAATCGGTCAGTCACTGTGCCGAGCACTGCATCGGCCTCACGCAACGCGGCGCGCAGCGACTCTGGAGTGCTCGGTCTGTCCTGCAGGTTGCCGAGCACCGTGAAGTGCTCGGCGACTGCCTGCTCGACCGCAGGCGGGAGCCGCCGCGTGACGCGAAGCAGCGGCCGCTCCGTCATGCCGACTCGTGGTACCAGCGCTGTGCGGCGGCCACGCCCGCGCCGTACGGCACGTCGATCCCGGCGTCATGCAGCGCGAGTTCGGTGCCGCCCAGTGCAGCGAGCAGCATCAGCGCATTGCAGTCGCCGAGATGCCCAATGCGGAAGACCTTGCCATTGAGCCGACCGAGGCCTGAGCCGAGCGCCATGTCCCAGCG
>JANOTV010000330.1:0-4980 GCA_031416495.1 Gemmatimonadota bacterium | reverse complement strand
GACGCACGAGATCAAGATGATCGGCGACGATAAGGGCTATCGCTTCGAGCCGGCCAACCTGACCGTGAAGGCAGGCGACGCCATCAAGTTCGTGTTCGTCTCGATGGCACCGCACAACGTGGCGTTCGAAGGCGACAAGATCCCGGCCGCCGCGCGCGCGCTGCTCGACGCGAACTTCGGTTCGGCCCGCATGGGCGAGCTGATGTCGAAAATGTACATGGCACCGGGCGAAGGCTTCACGCTCTCAATGGCTAACATCCCCGTCGGCCAGTACCCGTACCACTGCACGCCGCACTTCGCGATGAACATGAAGGGCGTCATCACGGTTCAGTGATCCAGCGCGCGGCTTTGCCGCGCGCCGCAACACGAAGTGACAGCATGAACAAGCGGGTGCCGATGAAGCTCATCGGCACCCGCTTGTTTCTTCATGCCTAGACGCGATACTCTACAGAGAGCCGTGGCCATCACTCCATCATCTCCGCAGACCGCAACGCGAAAGCCGTCGCCCCTCACAGGCGGCGAATGGCTGGCCGCGCGCGCGTCACTCGCGCGCCGCCGCATGGGCCGCATCGCGCGGAGATGGAGCCTGATACTCGTTCCTCTCGTCGTCGTCGCGATCATCATCCCGTTGGCCTCCGGTGACCGCGGTGGCGCGTTGCGCCGCGAGGCGGAGCGTCTCGCGGCAGATACGCTCCGCACGGCGCAGCTCGTGCGTGTGGCGGAGCGCGCCAGCGTCGCGGCGGAATCGCGCTTCGCAGCCTCCGATCCCGCTCCGGGCGCGCGCGCTACCGCCGTTCCCGCATCGCCCGCACCAACGGCCGAGCCCAATGCCGTTTCGCTCGGCAGCGCGATCGGCGAAGCGCGCCGGCTTCGCACACCCACGGCATGGCTCGCCGTCGCCAACGAGCCACTCGTGCGCGGCGGCCCACGGATGACACAGCTCGCGGACTCGCTCGCGCGTCTCTCTCGACGGCGTGATACCCTGCCCGCCGGTCCCGCGCGCGATCAGCAGGCGGTGCCGCTCACGGCGGCGATCAGCGCGGTCGGCTATACGATCCTGTCGATCGCGGAAGCGCGATACACCTCGGTGAGTGGTGCGTCACCGCAAACGGGGATGACCGGTGATGTTTCGGCAGAACGCGCAGAGGTGGCAGCGGACACCGTGCTTCTCGCGGCGCGACTGACGGCAGCACGTGATTCGCTGTCCAGCGCCAGGCGCGTGCACGACAGCGCGCTCACGGCGGTACAGGTCTTCTACGCCGCGAAACCAGCGGAACGAACATCGCGACTCGCGTCGATGACTCCGGCGCTGCTGCTGCTCGTGATCTACGCACTCGGACTTGCCGTCGCCTTCGCCGTGACGCTGAACCGCGAGATCAATGCACCGACACTCGCGCATGCGCTCGAGGCGGAGCGCGCGATCGGCGTCACGGTGCTCGCCACCGTACGCGACGCTCCCGTTGACGGACCGGCGCGCTTCCGACCGAGCGGCGTGGATCCGTTCCGCATGTTGTATCTGGGGCTGACGGCGACCGGCACGCGCTCGCGCACGATGATCGTCACGGGCAGCGATTCCGAGATCGTGGCCGCCGTGGGTGCCCGTCTTGCGATCTCCGCCGCCGCCGATCATCGGACCACGCTCGTGGTGGATGTCGATCCCGCGGACATCGCCGTGGCGCGCATATTCAGGGAGCGCGCTGAGCCCGGTCTGACTGATGCGCTCGCGGGCTCCTTCACCTGGCGTGAGATCGCGCGGCCGATCGGCTCGAGTGATGGTCTGCCGATCACGCTGATGCCCGCAGGGACCGAACGTGATGACTTGCCGCAGGGCGAGCAGCTCGTGCTCAAACGTGATGAGTTCGCCAAGTTCCGGGGGGCATTCGACCTCGCGATTCTCGTCGCACCGGCCGCGTTCCTCGATCTGGCCATCGGGTTGGTGGAGTCGAGTCCCGTGGTGCTCTGCGCGGTGGTCGGCACGACCCCCGTCGATGGCTTCATCGCGCAGGGCGCTTCCCTTCGTGAGAAGGAACGTCGGCTGCATGGCACCGTGCTCTGGGACGCTCCGCGCCCCGAGGTCGTGACCCGCGCGCAACTCGCCGGCATGCTCTCGAAGCGGAAAGACCGCACTCCGGGGGGTTCCTTCGCCGCGGTTAAAAAGGCGATTGAGAAGGACTCTAGGCGTCAGTAACAAGCCAGTATCATGCAACTAACAGGCCAGTGGGCCGACACGCTGCTCGCGCTGGAATTGCTATTCCTGACCAAGCTTTTGGTCTGGGGAGCGATCTCCGTCGCGGCGGGTTCCGGCGTGCTCGCACTCTTCGCCGTTCGAAACATCGCCTCGCCGCTCGTTAGTGCGTTCTCCGTCAGCCTAGTGGTGCTGGGCTCGGCGGAGATTGTCGTTTCGCTCCTCGCCCGGACCAAGGCGGAACTTCGCGACCTCCCGTCGGCCATCTCACTCGAGCGGATCGCCTGGTTCGCCAGCGGCCTGGAGGTCGGACTGGTGCTGGTTGGGGTCGCGCTCGCGATCACCGGCTCTGTGCTGGGAAAGAGACCCGCGCTTGTCGGCGCGGGCATCGCGCTGTCACTTCACGCATCGGCGCTGCTGATACTGACACTACAACTCGCGGCGAGCGTCGTGCGTTAGCGGGATGAGTTTCCTCCGTCGCCTCGAGCGGACGACTATGTTTTTTTCAGGATGAAGAGATGACCGGCTACTCAGATCGCATCAATCATGCGTTCGCCTTCGCGGCGAAACACCACGACCGCCAGGTGCGGAAGGGAACCCGACCCCCCTACCTCACCTATCCCGCGAATGTCGCGGTGATCCTCACGCGCTATGGCCGCGACGAAGACACCGTCGTCGCGGGCATCCTGCATGATGTGGTCGAGGACTGCGTGCGCGAAGCATGGACGCGAGAGATGCTCGAGGATCGCATCTCGTCGAAGTTCGGCACCCACGTGCTGGAGGCCGTGCTGTCGGTCACGAAGCGGCGGATCGACGATGACGGTGTGGAGATGTCCCGCGAGGAAGCGCGTGAGGATTATCTCAGGCGGCTCGAGAATGCCGGCGAAGAGGGACGCTGGGTCTGCGCGGCGGACAAGGTGCACAATGTCGGATCGACGCTTGCTGACCTGCGCCGGACGATTGACACGGATACCGTCTGGAGCCGGTTCAGCGGAGGCCGCGACGGCACGGTGCAGTTCTACCGCGCGGTGTGTGATCGTCTCGCGGCGATCGACTTCGATGCGCCCATCATGGCCGAACTCTCAGACCTCACGGCGCAGCTCGAGTCTATCTGACGGCTGGGTAGGTCCGCGCCACGTAGTCGTTGAGGATGTCGAGGAACTCGGGCACGATCCGGTCGCCCTTCAGCGTCACGCGCAACTTGCCGTCGACATACACCGGCGCCTTGGGTTCCTCGGAGGTCCCGGGGAGCGAGATGCCGAGGTTCGCGTGCTTCGACTCGCCCGGCCCGTTCACGACACAACCCATCACCGCGACCTTCATCTCTTCGACACCGGGATGATCATCGCGCCAGATGGGCATCTGCTCGCGCAGATAGTTCTGGATGTCTTCCGCCATCTTCTGGAAGAACGTGGACGTCGTCCGCCCGCAGCCCGGGCAGGCGGTGACCTGCGGCGTGAACGAGCGCAGCTCGAGTGACTGCAGCACCTGCTGCGCCACGAGCACTTCCTCGGTACGATCGCCACCCGGTCGCGGAGTGAGCGACACGCGAATGGTGTCGCCGATGCCTTCGCTCAGCAGGATGGAGAGAGCGGCGGTCGTCGAGATGACGCCCTTGGTGCCGAGCCCCGCTTCGGTCAGACCGAGATGCAGTGGGTAGTCGCAGCGCTCCGCAAGCCGGCGATAGACGGTGACGAGATCCTGTACTTGCGAGATCTTCGCCGAGATGAGGATCTGGTCATGACGCAACCCGGTCTCTTCGGCGAGCTCCGCCGAGCGCAGCGCCGACTCGAGCATCGCCTCGAAGTAGACCTCCTTCGCCGCGACCGGCTCAGCGCGCGCCGCGTTCGCATCCATGAGCTGCGTGAGCAGGTTCTGGTCGAGCGAGCCCCAGTTCACGCCGATGCGCACCGGCTTGTTGTACTCGACGGCGACCTGCACGATCGTGCGGAAGTTGTCGTCGCGGTGCCTGGTGCCGACGTTGCCCGGATTGATGCGGTACTTGGCCAAGAGCTCTGCTGTCTTCGGATACTTTCGAAGAAGCAGATGACCGTTGTAGTGAAAATCGCCGATGATCGGCACGCTGACGCCAAGGTCGGCGAGGCGTGACATGAGATCAGGAACGGCAGCGGCGGCCTCGTCGTTGTTCACCGTGATGCGCACGAGTTGCGAGCCGGCTGCCGCGAGCGCCGCCACCTGTGCTGCGGTGGAGGCGGCATCGGCGGTGTCGGTGTTCGTCATGGACTGCACCACCACCGGCTGCGATGAGCCGACTTTGACGCCGCCGATGCTGGCGGTGACGGTGTGGCGACGGGGCTTGAATGGAGACACGGTACCGCGAGGAGAGGGTTGAGGAACCTGCTAACAACATAGTCTGGCTTGCAGTGCCCGAGGAGCGATTTCTGCCTGGACTCACGTGTAACAGGAAACCATTCCCGTAAGCTGATGCGGCGTATTGATATGCGATGCGAAAGATTGCTATTGCGCACCGCAAACAGAGCCAGTAGCTTTACCGCATCCTCCGGGCTCTCCGGTGGATGGTCCAGCGCGAGGGATTATTTCAGTCTCGCGAGTCCGATTGTGCAGGGTACGGCGCGTTCCGCTCCCGGCATCAATCAACAAAATCAGGAGTAGGGAATGCGTACGACCGGCAAGGTGAAGTGGTTTAACGATGCGAAGGGCTTCGGGTTCATCACCCCCGACAACGGCACCAAGGATTGCTTCGTGCACTACAGCGCGATCCAGGGTTCCGGCTTCAAGTCGCTCGCAGAGGGCGACGCCGTCGAGTTCGACAT
>JANOTV010000329.1:0-7215 GCA_031416495.1 Gemmatimonadota bacterium | reverse complement strand
GACGGCGACCTCCAGTACGCCGAGCACAACACCGCTGTCACGCGCCTCGTGCGCCGACAGACGGAGATGTCGAACGATCTGGTCGCGCGCGGTGAAAAGGCCTTTGAGGCGGGCGACAAGGGAACAGCCGCGCTCGCCTTTTATAAGGCGCGGATGGGCAACCCCAAGAACAAGCGCCTGCTGAAGGTGATGCAGGAGACGGGCGTCAAGCAGATGATCCAGCAGAAGGAGCTGGCGCATCTCGGGGACCGCAAGCTGCCGCAGGCCAAGCAGGCCTATCGCGACATCGAGGAGCATCTCCTCTTCGTGCTCGACGAGAAGGGGCACAGTGTGCACCTCACCGATCGCGGCGTCGAGTTCATGTCGCCTGACGATGTCGATGCGTTCATCCTCCCGGACATCTCATCGGAGATGGGTCGCATCGACCATCACCCCGATCTCGATGCCGCCGCCAAGATCGAGGCGCGCCGCAAGATCGAGATGGAGTACGCCATCAAGTCCGAGAAGCTGAACATCGTGCACCAGCTGCTGCGTGCGTATGCGCTCTTCGAGAAGGACGTGAACTACGTCGTGCAGGACTCACAGGTGCTCATCGTCGATGAGTTCACCGGACGCACGATGCCGGGCCGCCGCTGGAGCGAGGGACTGCACCAGGCCGTCGAGGCGAAGGAAGCGGTGACCGTGCGCGGCGAGACGCAGACGCTCGCGACGATCACCATCCAGAACTACTTCCGCCTGTACGAGAAGCTGGCCGGCATGACGGGCACCGCCGAGACGGAGGAGACGGAGTTCTTCCAGATCTACGGACTCGACGTCTCGGTCATCCCGACCAACAGGCCGATCATCCGCGATGACCGGCAGGACCTCGTCTACAAGACGCGCCGCGAGAAGTACAACGGCATCGTCGAGGAGACGCGTCGCCTGCATGGGCTCGGATACCCGGTGCTCGTCGGTACGACGAGCGTGGAAGCGTCGGAGACGCTCGCGCGCCTGTTCCAGCGCGGCGGCCTGCCGCACAACGTGCTCAACGCGAAGTACCATCAGCGTGAAGCCGAGATCGTGGCGAACGCGGGCCAGCCGGGCGCGATCACGATCGCGACGAACATGGCCGGCCGCGGCACCGACATCAAGCTCTTCGGCGACGTGCGCGACGCGAAGCCCTCGGTGATCCAGGATCCCGACGGCAACGACATCGACGTGACGGAGATGGGCGGCCTGCACATCATCGGTTCGGAACGCCACGAGTCGCGGCGCATCGACCGCCAGCTGCGCGGCCGCTCCGGGCGCCAGGGAGACCCGGGCACGTCGCAGTTCTTCCTGTCGCTCGAGGACGACCTGATGCGGCTCTTCGGGTCGGACCGCATCGCGCGGCTCATGGACGGCATGGGTGCGAAGGAAGGCGAGGTGCTCACGCACACGCTCATCACGCGCTCCATCGAGCAGGCGCAGAAGCGCGTCGAGCTGCAGAACTTCCAGCAGCGCAAGCGGCTGCTCGATTATGACGACGTGATGAACCAGCAGCGCGAGGTGATCTACAACCTCCGCTCGTTCGCGCTCGAAGGCGGAGAGGAACTCAAGGGCGAGGCGGAGAAGATGGTCCTCGCCGCCGTCGCGCGTCGCGTGGAGACGGTGCTCGCGGTGTTCGAGACCGCCGATGACTGGGATCTCGAGCTGCTGCGCCAGGAACTGCTGATGCCGTACCTGCTGCGCGTGCCGACGTTCGAGTCGGCGGACACGGCACCCACGACGATCCCCGCGGCGCAGGCTGAAGCGAGCGAGGCGGTCGTCGCGGCATTCCACACGAAGCTCACGACCCTCGGCAATTTCTCCGATCGCCTGCTCGCACTCGTGATGCTGAACGTGCTCGACGAGAAGTGGAAGGACCACCTGTACGACCTCGACCAGTTGCGCGCGGCGATCCAATACCGCTCGTGGGGCCAGAAGGACCCGCTGATCGAGTACAAGCAGGAAGCGTTCTCGATGTTCGAGGACCTCATGCGCGACATCCAGCACACCTTCACGGAGCGCTTCCTGAAGGTCCAGCTGGTGTTCGACGAGCCGCCCCGCTCACCGGTGCCGCCGCCGGTGACGAAGCGCTTCAACGCGCTCGGCGTCGCCGAGGAGATGGTGCCCGGGGAGGTGCCGGTCGCGGACGCTGAGTCGGCTCGCGCCGAGCCGAGGGTCGTGGGTGCGGGGCGCGGGGTCGCGAAGCTGGCGGCCGGCCTGCCGGCGGCGACTGATGGCGACTGGGCGAACGTCGGGCGGAACGATCCGTGCCCGTGTGGGAGTGGGAAGAAGTACAAGAAATGCCATGGGGGGTAGCGGGGCAGGTGGGAGGTGAGGCTGCGCTCCCCCTCGCGGGCGTTCGATGATGGCCTGTGCATGGGCCGCCCTACCTTCGCGGCATGGCTTCCGTACTCGACATGCCCCCGTCGGACCGTCCTCGCGAGCGCCTGCGGGCGCTTGGCGCACATGCGCTGACCACTGCCGAGCTACTGGCACTCGTGCTGGGCGTGGCGGTCGCCGGCCACTCGGCGGGGGAGACCGCGACGCATCTTATGAAGCGGTCGGGAGGGTCGCTGCGGCGGCTCGGACAGCTTCCGATCGGCACGCTCACCTCGACGCACGGGCTGGGTGAAGTGCGCGCCCTGGCCGTGCATGCCGCGCTCGAGTTGGGGCGGCGGCTGGCGTCCGAGGGGGCCGACGACGGGGAGCCGATGCGTGGGCCGCGGGATGTCTGGCGGTTCTACGCGCCGCGGCTCGAGGGGCTCACGGTCGAGGAGTTCCACGTCGCCGTGCTGGACGCGCAGCACCGGCTGGAACGCGATGTGCTCATCACCCGGGGCATCCTCAACAGCAGCCTCGTGCACCCGCGGGAGGTCTTTCGCGAGGCGATCGCGGAGCGCGCGGCGAGCATCGTCCTGGTGCATAATCACCCGTCTGGGGACCCGACGCCGAGCTCCGACGACCGCGCCATCACGTCGCAGCTGGTGGCGGCTGGGCGGCTTCTGGACATCCCCATCAACGACCACCTGGTGATCGGCCGGGGGCGGTATATCTCGTTCGCGGAGGCCGGGTTGCTCTGAGTCGATGTCGTGCCGCCTTGACCCGTCCGCGCCGCCCGGCCATATAACGAAGGTGACAGCCACCGCAGGACTCGCCGAGATCATCCCCGGATGGGGGAGCCCCGCCTCACGGAACGACGCGCTCCCGGAGCGCCTCGACCATGAGTTGCTGGCGCGCGCCTACCGGTTCAGCGAGAAGGCGCACGCCGGCCAGACGCGTCGGAACGGTGACCCATACGTCACGCACTGCGTCGAGGTCGCGAAGATCCTCGCCGACCTTCAGCTCGACTCCATCACGGTCGCGAGCGGCCTCATCCACGATGTCGTGGAGGACACGGCGCTCTCGGTCGAGGACGTCGAGCGCGAGTTCGGGCGCGAGATCGCGCAGATCGTCGATGGGCTCACGAAGATCAGCCACCTGCCGATGCTCTCGAGCGAGGAACGGCAGGTCGAGAGCTATCGCAAGCTGCTGCTCTCGGTCGCCAAGGACGCGCGCGTCATTCTCGTGAAGCTCGCGGACCGCCTGCACAACATGCGGACGCTCGAGTGGCTGCCCGAGGAGAAGCGTCAGCGCATTGCACTCGAGACGCGCGACCTCTACGCGGCGATGGCCCATCGGTTCGGCCTCGCGTCGATGAAGGCGGAACTCGAGGACCTCGCGTTCAAGTGGCTCGAGCCCGAGGAGTACCGCCACCTCGCGAAGCTCATCGCCGCGAAGCGCGCGGACCGCGACCAACTCGTCGGCGAGATGGCGGGCCCGCTCGAGGCGAAGCTCCGCGACGCGGGCGTGATTCTGCATGAGGTGGGCGGGCGGCCGAAGCATCTATGGTCGATCTTCAGGAAGATGCAGAAGCGCGAGAAGCCGTACGACGAGATCTACGACCTCTACGCCATCCGCGTGCTCGTCGAGAACATCCCCGAGTGCTACCACGCACTCGGCGTCATCCACGGCTCGTGGACGCCGCTACAGGAGCGCATCAAGGATTACATCGCCTCGCCGAAGAGCAACGGCTACCAGTCGCTGCACACGACCGTCTTCGGTCCGCACGGGACGCGCTTCGAGATCCAGATCCGCACGCGCGAGATGCATCGCACGGCGGAGTATGGCATCGCCGCGCACTGGCTCTACAAGGAAGGGGAGAAGGGCGGCAAGCGCGACCTCGACCGCCATCTCTCGTGGTTCCGCCAGGTGCTCGAGCTGCAACTCGACGCCGAGACGCCGGACCAGTTCCTCGAGTTCCTCAAGCTCGATCTGTACCAGGACGAGATCTTCGTGTTCACGCCGAACGGCGACGTGATCCAGCTGCCGAAGGGCGCGACGCCGATCGACTTCGCGTTCGCCGTGCACACGGAGGTCGGCCTGCACACGCAGGGCGCGCGCGTGAACGGACGCATCGTGCCGCTCTCGCGCGAGCTGCGGAACTCGGAGACGTGCGAGATCATCCGCTCGCCGAACGCGCGCCCGAGTCGCGACTGGCTCGCGCACGTGCGCACCGGTCGCGCGCGGCATCGCATCCGCCAGTGGCTCCGCAACGAGGAGCACTCGACGTTCGTGACGGTCGGGCAGGAGATCCTCGACCGCGAGCTCCGCCGCCGGCGTCATGCGAAGCTCACCGACCCCGAGGTCCTGAAGGCCGCCGAGGCGCTCAGGCTCACGAGCAAGGATCATGTGTTCGCGAGCATCGGGCAGGGCGACGTTACGGTCACGCAGGTGCTCAAGGCGATCTATCCCGAGCTCGACGTCACGCAGGAGACGGCGCTCAAGCCGAGCGCGCTCGAGCGGCTGATCGATCGCATGCGGCGCCCGGGCCTGTCGAAGGGCCTGCGCATCCAGGGCGTCGATGGCCTGATGGTCCGCTATGCGCAGTGCTGCCAGCCGGTGCCCGGCGACACGGTGGTCGGCTATGTGACGCGCGGGCGCGGCGTGAGCATCCATCGCGGCGACTGCCCGAACCTCCTGCATCTCGTGCATGAACCAGAGCGCCGTCTCGAGATCGACTGGCAGGAGAGCGAAGGCGAGCGCTTCCTGATCCGCCTGTCGATCGAAGGCCTCGACCGCCGCGGTCTCTACGCCGATCTCGCCGCCGCGATGAGCGCGACAGGCACCGACATCCGCGCGCTCGAGCTCAAGACCACGGACGGCAAGGTCGCCGGTGCCGCGCTCGTCGAGGTCGAGAACCTCGCGCACCTCGACAAGATCATCAAGGCCGCGCGGCGCGTGAAGGGCGTGAGCGAGGTCGCGCGCCGGGAGCGGCTGGTCGCGGACGAGGCCGGTTGAGGAGGTGGGAGGTGGGTCCCGCATCCCGCATCCGGATACCTTTCACCTTCCACCTTCTCCCCCCCCCCCAGTGCGCTCCGCCCTCCTCCACACGCACAACCTCCTGCGCTGGTTCGTTCTCGTCCTCGGCGTCCTTGCCCTGATCCAGGCCTGGCAGGGACTCTCCGGTGAGCGCCCCTACGCCGCGGCGCGGCGGGCGGGGGTCTTCTTCATGGCCTCCCTGCACATCCAGGTGTTCCTCGGACTCGCACTGTTCATGGTGAGCCCGCTCGTCCAGCGGGGCATGCTCAACATGAAGGAGACGATGGCCGACGCGTCGGTCCGCTTCTTCATCGCCGAGCATCCGACCGTGATGCTCATCGCCGCGATCCTCATGACCATCGGCGGGATCGTCGCGAAGAACGCACCGAACGACGCTGCAAGGCACCGCAAGGCGCTCGTGTTCATCGCGGTGACGATGGCCATGATCCTCTGGGCCATCCCGTGGCAGCGCGCGCTGTTCCCCGGCATGAGCGCATAGCCGGTCAGCGCCGGTCAGCGCTGGTCAGCGCTGGTCATCGCTGGTCAGCGCCGGTCAACCTTCCACCTTCCACCATTGTTCCTCTTTCAGGCCCCATTCCAGCCGGCCGGCGACCAACCCCGCGCCATCGCCGAGCTCTCGGCGGGGCTGCGGCGTGGGGATCGCTTCCAGACGCTGCTCGGGGTGACCGGATCGGGGAAGACGATGACGATGGCCAACGTCATCGCGGAGTTCGGGAAGCCGGCGCTCGTGCTCTCGCACAACAAGACGCTCGCCGCGCAGCTCTACGGCGAGCTCAAGGGATTCTTCCCGCAGAACGCGGTCGAATACTTCATCTCTTACTACGACTATTACCAGCCGGAAGCGTACGTGCCCTCGTCCGACACGTACATCGAGAAGGACGCGTCGATCAACGAGGACATCGACCGGCTCCGGCTGCGCGCGACCTCCTCGCTCATGGAACGCGACGACGTCATCATCGTCGCCACCGTCTCCGCCATCTACGGACTCGGCGACCCCGAGACGTATCGCGCCTCCATGGTCACGCTCGCCGTGGGTCAGACCATCCCGCGCGATGACATCCTCAAGGCGCTCGTGCGCATCCAGTACGGCCGCAACGACGTCGCGTTCGATCGCGGCACCTTCCGCGTGCGCGGCGACACGGTCGAGATCTTCCCCGCGTACGAGGAGCAGGCCGTGCGCGTCGAGATGTTCGGTGACGAGATCGAGAAGATCTCGAAGATCGACCCGCTCAGCGGGCAGATGATCACTGCGCTGGAGCGTACGGCGGTGTACCCGGCCAAGCACTTCGTGACCACGCGCCCTTCGCTGGAGCGCGCAGTGAAGGAGATCCGCGTCGAGCTCATCGAGCGGCTCACGGCGCTGCGCACCGCCGGCAAGCTGCTCGAGGCGCAACGGCTCGAGTCGCGCACGAACTTCGATATCGAGATGATGCTCGAGATCGGCACCTGCCCGGGCATCGAGAATTATTCGCGCATCCTCGCCGGGCGCGAGACCGGCGCGCGGCCGGCCTGTCTCTTCGACTATTTCCCAAAGGACTTCCTCGTCGTCGTCGACGAGTCGCACGTGACGCTGCCGCAGATCGGCGGGATGTTCAACGGCGACCGTGCGCGCAAGACGACGCTCGTCGAGTACGGCTTCCGCCTGCCGAGCGCGCTCGACAACCGGCCGTTGATGTTCGACGAATTCCTTTCGCTGACACCCCGGGCTCTCAACATCACGGCGACGCCGGGCGAGACCGAGCTGCGACTCTCGGAAGGAGTCGTGGTCGAGCAGATCATTCGTCCGACTGGCCTGGTCGATCCCGAGATCGAAGTTCGCCCGGTGCGCGG
>JANOTV010000328.1:0-3350 GCA_031416495.1 Gemmatimonadota bacterium | reverse complement strand
GTCCGTTCGCGCGCGACGCCGCCGCGCGCTGCTGCGACCGCACGGCGAATGCGTCCTGGTCGTCCCTGCTGATGCCGTAATTCTCCGCGACGTGCTCCGCGGTCTCGCCCATCGAGTCGGTGCCGTGCGCCGCCTTCATCGCGGGGTTCACGAAACGCCAGCCGAGGCTCGTGTCGAAGAGCTGCATGTCACGGCCGAACGGCGCGGCGCTCTTGGACATCACGTACGGCGCGCGCGTCATGCTCTCGACGCCGCCGGCGACGTACACATCGCCCTCGCCCACCTTGATGGAACGCGCCGCACTCGCCACCGCGCTGAGCCCGGAGGCGCAGAGACGGTTCACCGTCTCGCCAGGCACCGTCACCGGAAGGCCCGCGAGCAGCAGCGACATGCGCGCGACGTTGCGATTGTCCTCGCCCGCCTGGTTCGCGCAGCCCATCACCACGTCCGCGATGCACGCCGGGTCGAGCGCCGGATGCCGCGCCAGGAGGCAGCGGATAGCATGCGCCCCGAGGTCGTCGGCGCGCACGGCGCTGAGCGACCCGCCGAGGTTGCCGATCGGGGTGCGGACGCCATCGATGATGTATGCCGTGTTCATTCTTCGGGGAACAGTGGTTTGAGCGTGCGGTAGATGGTGCCGCGGAAGTGACCGACGATGGCGTCATCCTGGTTGCGGATGGTGACCTCGCAGAAGCCGAACCGGCGCGTGCTGCTCTGCTCTATACCCGTCGCAGTGAGGACGTCTCCGGGGCGCACGGCGATCGGATAGCTCATCGAGCAATCCACCGCGACGCTGATCTGCCCGTTGGAGTTGGTGGCAAAGGCGAAGACACTGTCGGCGAGCGAGTAGACGATGCCGCCGTGCGCCGTGCCGAATCCATTGACCATATCCGGACGAACGGTCATGCGCGCCACCGCGCGCTTGACACCCACCTCGACCAGTTCGACACCGAGCCATTGGGAGAAAGCGTCGGAGGCCATCATACGTTCCACGACGGCGCGTGCGGCGGCGTCCTCGCTCATGGGAGCAGCTTCCCGCCGCGCTGCGCCACGCGCCGCAGCAACGGGCTCGGCCGGTAGCGGTCCTCGCCATACTCCGCCTGCAGCGCATCGAGCGTCGCGAGCACCGCACCCGCGCCGATCTCATCGCCCCAGGCGAGCAATCCCTTGGGGTAGTTCACGCCACGCTGCATGGATGTCTCGATGTCATCGGCAGAGGCGACATGCAGGCGCAGCGCGTCCACCGCCTCATTGACGAGCATCGCCACCACGCGCTCCACGATGATGCGCCCGAGCACAGCATCCTTCACCGGCTCCGGGTTCACCGCACCGTCGCGATAGTCGTAGTAGCCGCGCTTCGACTTCTTTCCGAAGAGCCCCGCCTCGACCAGCCGACGCTGCGTGAGGGAGGGCCGGTACCTCGGGTCGAAGAACATCGACTCGAACACCGAACTCGTCACCGCGAGGTTCACGTCGTTGCCGATGAAGTCCATCAGTTCGAACGGTCCCATGCGGAATCCACCGAGCTCGCGCATCGCCCAGTCGATGGTCGGCACATCCGCGATGCGCTCCTCGAGAATGCGCAGCGACTCGCCGTAGAACGGCCGCGCGATGCGGTTGACGATGAACCCCGGCGTGTCGGCCGCGAGCACGACCGTCTTGCCCCACGAGGCGACGAGCGCGCGCACCGTGCTCGTCACCGCGGCCGATGTCGTGATGGACGGGATGATCTCCACCAGGGGCATCACCGGCGCGGGGTTGAAGAAGTGCACGCCGATCACCCGCTCGCCGCGCGCGCAGGCACCGCTCAGCGCGGCTACGGAGAGCGATGACGTGTTCGTCGCGAGCACCGCATCCGGCGCGATCACCGCCTCGAGCCCGCGGAAAAGGTCGCGCTTCGCCGCGAGGTCCTCGATGATCGCCTCGATCACCATGCCGCAGTCCGCGAACGCTCTGAGCGAGTCGGGACCCGTGCCATCCACGTATTCGATGCGCGCGAGCACCGCGTCGGCGTTCTCGCGCGCGAGCCGCTGCTTCTCCACTTCGCGATGCATGGCCGTCGCATGTTGCTCGCGCGCACGCTCGATCGCCGCAGGGAACGCATCGGCGAGCACCACACGATGCCCGCGCACCGCCGCCACCTGTGCGATGCCGGCGCCCATCGCGCCCGCGCCGACCACGCCGATCGATAGCACGCTCACTCGCCGCAGTAGGTCGGCTTCCGCTTCTCGAGGAAAGCGCGCACGCCTTCCTCATAGTCCGCCGTGCGGCCGGCCTCTTGCATCGCCTGCGCCTCCACTTCGAGCTGCTGCGCGAGCGTGTTGCCGAACGACTGATTCATCGCGCGCTTCGTGAGGCCGAACCCGCGCGTCGCCTGCGTCGCGAGGTGCTTCGCCAGGTGCAGCGCGGACTCCATCAGGTGCGAAAGCGGTGCCACCTCCCAGATGAGTCCCCACTCCTTCGCGCGCACGGCCGGGATCTTGTCGCCGAGGAAGAACATCCCCGTCGCTCGCTGATGGCCGACGAGGCGCGGCACGAAGAAGGTGCCGCTCGTGTCGGGGATCAGCCCGAGCTTCGCAAAGCTCTCGACGAAGTTCGCTTCCTCTGCCGCGATCGTGATGTCACAGGCGAAGGCAAGATTCGCGCCAGCTCCCGCCGCGATACCGTTCACTGCGCAGATCACAGGCTTCTCGAGGGCGCGGATGGCGAGGATGATGGGGTTGTAGTTCGCGCGCACGATCTCGCTGATGTCGGGCATCGGCCCGTCACCCACGGGCAGCGCCTCTTGGAGGTCCTGCCCCGCGCAGAACCCGCGGCCAGCGCCGGTGAGCACCACGCAGCGGACGGCGGGGTCGGAGGCTGCCCTCGCAAGCGCTCCCTGCAGCGCCAGCGCCATCGCCCGGTTGAAGCTGTTGAGGACGTCCGGGCGGTTGAGCGTGACGACGAGGACGCCGTCTGAGAAGTCAACGAGGAGCGGAGGGGAGTTCATCGGACAAAACTACTGCTCGAACGGCACGCAGACCATGAGCAAGTCAATAGGCCCGCTGATTGAAGGTGGCGTGGGGCTGGTTCAACGACCCGCTGCTTTCCACGACGCTGCGCGACTCGGTCGGTGGGGACTTGCGACAGGGCGATGGCGGCGCGTCGACCACGCACCCGGGGTATCACCGGTGTATCATCTGAGAGTCACCCGAACGTCCCGCTCCCTCGCCCCCATCGCCCATGCACTCCATCGTCGCCGAGAGCCTGATCATCCTCGGCCTGCTGCTCGTCAACGGCGTATTCGCGATGTCAGAGATCGCGGTCGTCACCTCCCGGCGCGCACGGCTGGAGCAGCGGGCGCGCGATGG
>JANOTV010000327.1:0-6429 GCA_031416495.1 Gemmatimonadota bacterium | reverse complement strand
CGGTCCTCCCTCCACGATGACCCGCGTGGCCTTCCATGGACGCACGGCGGTCTTGTGCCGCCGGAACTCCCAGACGGCCCACAGGATGAGCGCTGCGCCGAGAAGGACGACCACGAGACCCGCGGCCATCCAGCCGGCCGGCCGCGCGGCACACGGCCAGAACAGATGCACACCGAGCCCAAGCGCGATCGCCAGCGCGAACAGCTCCGGCGGCTTGATCGGCAGGTTCGGATGATCGGGCGCTTCGGTCTCCGTCGACTTCATGCGAGCTGCTGCGCAACAACTTCGGCGATGTCGTACACCGGGACGTCGCTTCCCTGCGCCTTCACTCCGTCGGCCATCATCGTCATGCAGAATGGGCACGCGACGGCGATCGAATCGGCCTTGGTCGCGAGCGCCTCTTCGGCGCGCTCGACGTTGATGCGCTTGCCTTCCTTCTCTTCCATGAACATCCGGCCGCCGCCGGCGCCGCAACAGAGCCCGCGGTCCTTCGTACGCGGCATCTCGACGAGGTTCATCTCCGGCAGCGCGCGCTTGAGCGTCTCGCGCGGCGCGTCATAGACGCCGTTGTAGCGGCCGAGGTAGCAGGAGTCGTGATAGGTGAAGGTGCTCACCGGCGCATGCAGGTCCTCGCGGATCGGCACGCGACCTTCGGCGAGCAGGTACTCGATGTAGGTCGAGTGATGGATCACCTCGTACTCGCCGCCGAACTGCGCATACTCCTTGCCGATCTGGTGGAAGCAGTGCGGGCACGCGGTGACGACGGTCTTTACGCCGTACCGCCCGAGCGTCTCGATGTTGTCCTTCGCGAGCATCTGGTAGAGATACTCGTTGCCCATGCGACGGGCGGGATCGCCGTTGCACTTCTCTTCCTGGCCGAGGATCGCGAAGCGGACGCCGGCGGCCTGCATGATCTTCGCGAAGGCGACGGTCGTCTTCTTCGAGCGATCGTCGAACGAGCCCATGCAGCCGACCCAGTAGAGGACTTCCGGGCGCTCGCCGCGGTCGGTCATCTCCTTCATCGTCGGGATGTTCATCCCGTCCGCCCACTTCGCGCGGTCGCCCGGATCGAACGCCCACGGCGAGCCGTTGGCTTCCATCGCCTCGAACGCCGGCATGATCTCCTCGGGGAACCGCGACTCCGAGAGGACGAGATTGCGGCGCAGCTCGTTGATGACCGAAAGCTGGTCGATCGAGACCGGGCACTCATGGACGCAGGCGCCGCAGGACGTGCACGCCCAGAGTTCTTCTTCGGTGATGTAGTTGTCGAGAAGCGTCTTCTCCGCGAGTCCGGGCGGCGCATCGGCCGAGAGCACTGCGGTGCCGTTCGAGCCGGTCATCCACGGCGCCTTCTCCTCGAGCCGTTCGCGCACGTTGATCATGATCTTGCGCGGGTTCAGCGCCTTGCCGGTGATGTGCGCCGGGCACACCGCCGTGCAGCGACCGCACTCGGTGCACGCGAAACCATCGAGCAGCGACTTCCAGCTCAGGTCATCGACATCCTTCGCGCCGAACCGCTCCGCGTCGGCCCCATCGAAGTCCATCGGACGCATCACGCCGATGGGTCCCGGACCGCTCGTGTTCGAGAGGAAGGTGTTGGGCAGCGAGACCACGACGTGCAGGTGCTTGGAGTACGGCAGGTAGTTCAGGAAGCCGAGCACGAGCAGCGCATGTGCCCACCAGAAGAACTGCTGGAGGCCCAACGCCGTCTCGGCGCCGACGCCCATCCCGCTGAAGAGCTGCGCGAGCTGATAGCTCACCGGGCGCATGACCTGCGGCGTGCCCGGGTCGACGATCTGCAGGAACGCCGACGCGAGGAACATAGTGAGCATCAGCAACGCGATCCACGAGAGGATCAACAGCGGATCCTTGGGATGCGTCTCGCGGCCAAAGAGGCGGCGCACGCGGATCGCGAGGCGGCGGTAGAGCGCCATGCCCACTGCGAGCAGCACGAGGCCACCCCAGAGGTCCTGGTTGATGGCGTAGAACCGGTAGACCTGTTCCGGCAGGTAGTCGTGGAAGGTGAAGCCGTGGATGATCCCTTCGAGGATCATCTCCGTGGTGCCCGCGCCGAGGATCAGGAATCCCCAGAAGATCGCCGCGTGCATCGGCCCCGCGACGGAATCGCGGAAGATCTTCTTCTGGAAGATGCCGACCTTCAGGAAGTTGCCGATGCGCGTGGGGATCGCATCCCAGCGCGGATCATCGAGACGGCCGAAGCGCATCTCGCCGATGAGGCGCATGACGTTGTATGCGAAGAAGCCGACCGAGAGGATGACGATTCCGAGGAAGACTCCATTCGCAGCGGTCATCGGATCAGCCCGCCCTCGCCTGCTTCACGGCCGCCGTGAGCACCGGCAGGATCTCCAGCACGTCACCGACGATCCCGTAGTCCGCGATCTTGAAGATCGGCGCTTCCCTGTCCTTGTTGATCGCGACGATCGTCTTGCTCGTGCGCATGCCGGCGAGATGCTGGATCGCGCCGGAGATGCCGCACGCGACATAGAGGTCGGGGCTCACGAGTCGGCCCGTCTGGCCGATCTGGTCCGAGTGCGGACGCCAGCCGTCGTCGGTCACCGCGCGCGTTGCACCGACGGCTGCATTGCCGAATGCGGCGGCGAGATCCTCGACGAGCTTGAAGTTGCCCGCTTCCTTGAGCCCGCGGCCGCCTGAGATGATCACCTTGGCCTCGGCGAGATCGAGCTTGGCTGCGTTGCCGGCGGCCGTCTCGGTGACCTTCACGCGCGATGCGGACGGGTCAGCGGCGGGAGCGACGGGTTCCACCGTGCCGGCCTTCGCATTCTCCACTGGGAGGAATGCTCCCGGACGCACGGAGACGATCGCCGGGGTCGCCGTGAGCGTTACGCGATACAACACTTTGCCCGTGTAGCCGGGATGCATCGCGGTGATGGAGTCAGCGTTCACTTCGAACGCGAGCGCGTCAGCGGCGAGCGGCACCTGGAGCATGGCAGCGACGCGCGGCGCGATATCCTTGCCGGTCGCGGAGGCAGCGGTCACGAATGCGCCGTACGCGCCGTCCTTCATGCGCGCCGCGATGGTCGCGGAGACCGCCTCGGGATTGTTGTGCGCGAAACCGGCATGCTCGACGACGAGCACGGAGTCTGCGCCGGCGACCGCGAGCTTCGGTGCGTGCGCGCCGATGCCGGCAGCGCCGAAGAGGATCGCATGCA
Source organism: Gemmatimonadota bacterium (assembly GCA_031416495.1). Lineage (GTDB taxonomy): Bacteria > Gemmatimonadota > Gemmatimonadetes > Gemmatimonadales > Gemmatimonadaceae > Pseudogemmatithrix. The sequence goes on along the minus strand of JANOTV010000327.1, from coordinate 3,238 downwards.
CCTGCCCGCCGCGCACATCGGCGATGGCGCGTGCGGCGGCGATGGACTCGAGGGCGGCGCGGCGGACTTCACCACCGCGCGACTCGGCGAATGCGAGGACGTTGTTTGCCATCAGAGTACCTTCGCCTCTTCCTTGAGGAGACGGATGAGCTCCGGCACGACCGCCGAGCCTTCGCCGATGATGCGGCCTGCGGAGCGTTCTGCGGGGAGCGAGAGCGCATCGAGCGAGAGTCGCTGCGCCGGAAGCTGCGCCGGCTTGATCTCCATCGGCTTCTTCTTCGCCGCCATGATGCCCTTGAGCGACGGATACCGCGGACGCGCAATGCCTTCGTCGATGGTGACGACGCACGGCAGCGCGCACTCGACGAGCTCGTATGCGCCTTCCAGCTCGCGGCGCATCTTCGCCGTGGTGCCATCGAACTCGAGCTTCGAGATCGCGGTCACGCAGGGCAGTCCGAGCAGCTCGGCGGCGATCGCACCGACCGCGCCATGCGCGGTGTCGATGCTCATGCGACCGAACATGATGAGGTCATAGCCGCTCTTCAGTTCCTCGGCGAGCGCCGTGGCGATCGCGAAGGAGTCGACGGAGGAGCCGTCATGCTTGAGGTGCACGGCGCGATCAGCGCCCATCGACATCGCCTTGCGGAGCGACTCCTGCACGACGTCGCCGCCGAGCGAGATCACGACGACTTCTCCGGCGTTGGCCTTCTCCTTTATCTGGAGCGCCGCTTCGACCGCATAGCCGTCGAAATCGGAGATGTCGAACTTGAGCCCGGTCTCATCGACGGACTTGCCGCCGGGAGCGATCTTGAAGCGGACGTCCATGTCGGGGACGCGCTTGAGGCAAACGGCGATTCTCAATCTTGAGCCTGTGGTTTTCGGGATGGACTGAAGTTATCGACTGGGGGTGGGAGGTGGGAGTGTTTGACTATGAGGTGGAAGGTGGAAGGTCACGGCGATGCGGGTCATCGCTCGCACCGGTGGCTCCTTCCCGTATAGATTCAGCGGGTGACCAACGCACCCGCGGCCCTCGTCGACCTGTCCTCCGGATTTCCGCGGCCGCTCGCCGTCATCACCGGCGCCTCCGCAGGACTCGGCAAGATCTTCGCCCGGCAGCTGGCTGAGCGCGGGTTCGACCTGCTGCTCGTCGCCCGGGACGCCGGCCGCCTGAGAGCCCTCGCCGACGAACTGACGTTGCAGTACGCCATCTCCGCCGAGCCATGGCCCGCGGATCTCTCGCGCGACGATGGCATGCGGACGCTCGCCGAGTATCTCTCGCGCAATGACCGGGTGATGGTGCTCGTCAACAACGCCGGGTTCGGCACGAAGGGCAAGCTCGCGGTGCGACCGGTGAGCGAGCAGGCGACGATGGTGGAGCTGCATGTGATGGCGCCGATGCTCCTCACGCGCGCAGTGCTGCCCGGCATGATCGCACGGCGCGAGGGGCGGATCATCACCGTCGCGTCGGTGGCGTCATTCACGGCGAGCGCCGGCAACGTGAACTACTGCGCGACCAAGGCGTATCAGCGCGTGTTCATGGAATCTCTGGCGATGGAGCTCGAGGGGACCGGTGTGCGCGTGCAGGCCCTGTGCCCCGGGTTCACGCACACCGAGTTCCACGACCGCGCAGAGATCAGCAAGGGCACCATCCCGGCGTTCCTCTGGCTGGACGCCGAGCGGGTGGTACGTGAGTCCCTCGATGCGGCGTTCGGCGACGGGCCGGTGGTGGTGATCCCCGCCCGGCGGTACCGGTTGATCGTGGCCGGACTGCGGCTCATGCCGGTGTGGGTGCGCGGGCTCATGCAGCGGCGGTATGGGAAGGTGCGGATCTGAGATGTGACAGGTAGGCGCTCAGACGGTCATCTGCCCCTGCGGGTAAATGATTGTCGAGGCACCACCGGACGACCCGGCGTGGGAGCGCGTGCCTAACCGCCGGGCTCTATCTCGTGGCCTGGCCTCACCTGTTGGCCGTATTGTCCAGGAAAGGCCTGTTGGTCGCCGTGGTCGACACGATGGTGATGTCACCCCTGGCGCCGATGGTGTACACCCTCCCCGCGACGAACGATACCAAGGTCCGGCTGATGGCGTTCGTCCCGACACCGGCGTACCGCGTGCCGAGGTTGTACACGCCGTTGGGCACGGCGATGAAGGCGCCTGCCCCCATGTAGGCCACTTCGGCGCCGACGGTGACCACCACTGCCGTGGTCGTATTCGTGGCATACAGGGTCATCGGGTTCGCATTGGAGATCGCGTGGATGAACCGGACGTACGCGACCGAATAGTCGAACGCCTCAACGTACGGATCCTCGACGACGAAGCCTCCCACGGTCTTCGTCACGGTATTGTAGAACCCACTCATGTAGTAGGAGTAGTTCTTGCCGTCGACGATCGTGGCGCTGACCTGCGAGATGATGAGATCCTTGTCGATCGTGGCCGAGATCTTCCCGCTCAGGGTGTACTGGCCCGGCACGATGCCGGAATAGAATCCGCCCGACCCCACGCTGCCGTACGCCACGCCCAAGGTGGATTCCACGGGGGGCGTCGTCGTCGAGCTGATCGCCGTCATCTTCGTGTCACCGGCGTAGAAATTGACCGCGGGGGCGTTGACGCCGAAGTTGAAGAACTTGACGCGCGCACCGGGAGCTGGTCCTGCGATCTCCTGGACGGCGTTCTGATCGCAGGAGGAGAGCACGGCTGCACACAGCAGCGCCGCTAGAGCCCTATATCGGTTCATGGTCGGGTTACGGTTGAATGATCCAGAGCGGTTTCGTGTGGTAGTCGGCTGCGAGTCCGCCGATGGCCGTGAGTCCCGGAATGTTCCACACATACTCCGAGTTGTACCGCGGCCTGATGCGCTGTACCAATAGGCCCCCGTTGTCCGGGTAGAGTGACGTCGGACGCGTGAAGCCCGGGAACACCTGCACGCCGCTCGCCGGATCGATATCCTCGTAACGGAAGCGGCGCATGTCCATCCAGATCTCGTTGTGTCCCCAGCCGAACTGCGCGATGTACTTCTGGGACATGATGCGCGTCATCGTCAGGCCGGCCGCGGTGGGCACGATGGCCGGGGCCGCGAGGAATGCCGCCCTCTCGGCCGCGGTGATCTGCGTCGGCGACTGGCCATTGTCGCTGTTCCGGGCATTGACGAAGTCGATGTGGGCCGAGACCCCGGCCGTGTACGCCGCCAGGGCCGTCACCCGGTCGCCCATCCGGTACGCAGCTTCCGCCTTGATGAACT
>JANOTV010000326.1:0-10625 GCA_031416495.1 Gemmatimonadota bacterium | reverse complement strand
ATGTCGGCGCCGAGTGAGATCCAGTGATCGAGCAGGCGCAGCGAAAGGAAGCTCGCGGAGGCGGCGCGGTGCGCGAGGCTGCCCTCTGGTGCGCACTCGAGCATTTCAAGGAAGGCCAGGTGTCTGAGCACCGGCTTCGGTCCACGTGGTCTGCGAATCGGCATCTTCAAAGCTCCAGTAGTTGCACAAACAATGATCTTAGGAGGCACTTTGCGCAAGTATCAAAGCTAGACGGTGAGAGTCGCTATTTCGCTGAACCCTGGCCGGGCTTGCCGGATGAAACGAATCGGTTGCCTTCGCGATCAAGCCGGTCGAGAATCCGTTCGAGCTCGTCACCGAATACCTGAATGCGTGGGATGCGCAGAGGGTTGAAAAGCGAATCCTTCGGACTTCGGGACAGTCCGCCGGACACCATCAATACTGCATCGATCATGTATGACGTCACAAAACCCTTTTTGTCCGTCCAGGAGCCCCGAGTGAGCAAGGCACGATTCTTTGGCCACATACCGAGTGGCAAGGCCAGCGTGCTTAGATGATAGCCTGCGGAAGCGGAATCCACCGCCAACTGTGCGCGAGCTATCTGCTCCTGTACCACAGTGTCGCTCATCTTCGACAGGTTGGCGTGCCAAAGAGTGTGATTGCAGATCTCGAATCCCTGGCTCACCAGATACCGGACCTTCTGCAGCCGCCACGCACTCTTCTGCCCCTGGATGCCCTTCTCCCCGAAGAAGGCGTGACCTTCGGATGCCGCGGGCAGCACGCAGAACACCGCGCGTCCCTTCCACATGGGGTGCTTCGCCGCGAACGCGGTCCAGACGCCGACCGCGGAGGTGGGATCGATCTGCAGCTTCCCATCCGTTTCGATGTACCTGAATTGGCCCGGCGATGCGTCGTCGAAGGTGATCACCACCGGCGACAGACCTGCAGGCAGGTTGAAGTCGCCGCGCACGAGCTGCTTCACGGTGATCGGCCGATATCCGCGCGAGTTGAGCAGCTCGAGGTCGCGCGCGAATCGCTGCCATGAGCGCGACCACCGTCCGTCGCTCTCGCCGATCAGATGGTACTCGAGTACGGGGATGCGGCCGAGCTCATTGGGATCACGCACCGTCACCGGCGCGGGCACGATCGCGGATCTCACCTGCGCCTGCAGCGACGCGCGCGGTGCAAGCGCGCTGAGCGCCGTCAACGTGAGCGCAAAGAGCGCGACGCATCGCCGCAGCGTTTCTGTCGATCGTGTGATGATCATCACGACAGCGTACAGATGGGGGTACGCGTCTTGCGTACCACGTACGTCAGATGGGATTGCACGGTGGAAAAAGGAACGAATCGCTTCAAGACACACCGTCGCAGATCATGGTGGGAGCAGGCAGGGTGACGATTGTGAGACAGGTCACTTCGCGGCCACGCGAATGATACAATCGGAGCCCGCCTGCTGCCCACCGCCAATCGTTTGTGACGACACATGGTGATCGTGGGTAGTAAACAGGAGTGGTGGTCACCCTGGAACGGAGTTCGGATCCACAATGGACGTGACGGTACGGTGGGATGAGACGACGGCAGGATCCTCCTCGATTGCACGCTTGAGTGCAGTCGCATCGCCCGACACGCTCGAGTCTCCCTCTCGCAACGTCGTCACGCTCTTCGGCGTCCCGACAGCGGAATCCCTGGCTCTCGCGCTCGCCGCGGCAGTCGAGGCGCGCAAGGCGTCGCACGACGACGCGGCGCTCCCGCGACTCGATGTGTCGGACGTGCATGGCGCCACCGGCGACTCCGCTTGGCGCGACAAGCGCACCGGCGAAGTCATCCGTCGCGAGATGACGATCCCGCTTACCGTTCTGCGCGAGACGGCCGCCGATCTGCTGCACGAAGGCGGTCATACGATCCGCCGCCTCCTCGCCGGCCTCCTCATGCCCGACTGGCCGGAAGGCACGCAGCGCTCACTCACGATGCAGCTCGCCGTCGCCGGTGCGACGACTGGTGCCGACACGCTCCAGGCGATGCGCGAAGCGGACGCGGGCAACTTCGGGGACGACGACTAGGACGCTTGCTTTTCGCAGTGTGCAGTGGCAGCGTCCAAGCATCCCTGATGCGCCCGCCTGGAGGCGGGAGGAGGGTATTCCCATGCGGGAGTACAGGAGCGCCGACATCCGAAACATCGCGGTGGTAGGTCATGGAGCGAGCGGAAAGACCACGTTGGTCGATGCGCTCGTTTTTGTTTCGGGGTCATCCCGACGACATGGCACCGTGAAGGACGGCACGACGCTCACCGACACATCGCCCGAAGAGACGGCGCGCGGCTATTCGATCGCCCTCGGCTGTGCACACGCCGAATGGAAGAACACCAAGATCAACCTCCTCGACACACCAGGGTACGCCGACTTCGCGGGAGACGCGATCGCCGGACTCGTCGCCGCGGACGGTGCATTGGTGGTGGTCGGCGCCACGGGCGGCGTCGAGGTCGGCACCGAACGCATGTTCCGCGAAGCGGTCAAGCGCGCGGACCCGGTGCTCTTCGTTGTCGCAATGATGGACAAGGAGAACGCCGACTTCGACGCGGTCTACTCGGCGATCCGCTCGCGACTCACACCGAAGGTCGTCGCGGTCGAGATCCCGATCGGCAGCGGCGCCTCGTTCCGCGGCATCATCAATCTCTTCACCAAGCGCGCGCACATCTTCAAGGCCGGCACCAAGTCCGGCGAATTCGAGGAGACGGAGATCCCCGCCGAGGAGCGCGAACGGTTCGACCGCTACCACGCCGAGATGGTCGAGGCGGTGGCCGCCACCGACGATGCGCTGCTCGAGAAGTTCTTCTCGGACGAGGAGATCCCAAGCGACGAAGAGATAGCCGCGATGAAGGAGGCGATGAAGCGCGCCGAGATCTTCCCGCTGCTCTGCTGCTCGGGCACCCTCACCTACGGCGTCCCGACCATTCTCGACTTCCTCGTGCATCTCATGCCGTCGGCGTACGAGATGGAGGAACTCCATGCGCTGCACGGCGCGGAAGGCGACCGTATCGTCGAGATCCACCCGAACGACGACGCGCCCTTTACCGCACTGGTCTTCAAGACGACCAACGAACCGCATGTCGGCGAGGTGTCGTACTTCCGCACCTTCAGCGGCCTGCTCGAGAACGGCGCGGAGACTTGGAACTCCACACGCAGCGCGCCGGAGAAGCTCTCGCACCTCGCGGTGCCGCAAGGCAAGGAGCGACTCGAGGTGCCGCGCCTGTTCCCCGGAGACATCGGCTGCGTCGCGAAGCTCCGCAGCACGCACACGAACGACACACTGAGCACGAAGGAACATCCGGTGCGACTGCCGGCCATCCCGTTCCCCGATCCTCTCGTCTCGTTCGCCATCGAGGCCACCGCGCGCGCCGACGAGGAGAAGCTGCAGATGGGACTGCACCGTCTCCACGACGAGGATCCGACGATCCAGACGCACTACGAGTCGGAGACGCACGAGTCGGTGATCGAAGGACTCGGTGAGCGGCACCTCGAGGTTGCGCTCGCGCGCCTGCAGCGCATGTACGGCGTGAAGGCCACGCTGCGACCGCCGCGCGTGCCGTATCGCGAGACGCTGCTCGGCACCGCCGAGGGCCAAGGCCGTCACAAGAAGCAGACGGGCGGCAAGGGACAGTTCGGCGATTGCTGGATCCGCATCAAGCCCGCACCGCGCGGCGCAGGCTACCAGTTCATCGACAAGATCTCGGGCGGTGCGATCCCGCGGCAGTACATCCCTGCGGTGGACAAGGGCGTGCAGGAAGCCGCAGCGCGCGGCGTGCTCGCCGGTTATCCGGTCGTGGACTTCACGGTCGAGTGCTATGACGGGTCATATCACTCCGTCGATTCGAACGAGGCGAGCTTCAAGATGGCCGGCATCCTCGCGTTCAAGACCATCGCGGCCAAAGCGAGGCCGGTGCTGCTCGAACCACTCATGACGGTGGAGGTCTTCACGCCCGATGCGCACCTTGGCGACGTGATGGGCGATCTCTCCTCACGCCGCGGACACATCGTCGGCACCGCGCCGGCGAGCGAGGGCAATGGAACGATCGTGAAGGCCGACGTGCCGATGGCGGAGCTGCATCTCTACGCCACGCGGCTGCAGTCGCTCACGCATGGGTATGGCAGCGTGCGGTACACACTCAAAGGATTCGAGCAGGTGCCCGCAGAGCTGGCGGGAAAAGTGCCGGTCAATGGAGCTCGGGAAGGAGCAGAGGCGAGCTGAGCAGAATCCTCGGCTCGCCTCTCGTGCGACTGATGACTGCGGACGTTTCTGTCCCGGCGTCCGCTCAGACCTTGTGGTAGTTGATGCGCGCCGACTCGGCGCGATCGGCTGCGGTGTAGACCTCGAAGTCGCTGAAAAAGGCCTCGGCCTCCCCCTGCAACACGCGAAGCACCCTGATCGCGAGGCGCCTGATCTCGAACTCGGCGCCCTCGCTCGACCGCAGTTCGAGCATCGTGCGCCATGCACGTGCGTTGCCGGTCACGACGATCTTGGTCTCGGTGGAGTTCGGCAGCACGCCGCGCGCGGCCTCGCGCGCCATCTTCCGGCGGTGGATCTTGTCGTCCACCCACTTGTAGCGCTCCATGAGCTTGTCCACGAGCGCGATGTACGTGGCCTGCGCGCTCTCGATCTGCGCCGTCCATGTGGCGGTGAGCGCGTCGTCGCCGATGATCGCCGGCGGCACGACGAATGCCGCCTCGGATTCGTCCACGTACCGCTGGCTCAACTGGCTGTACGAGAAGCCCGCGCGATGCCGCACGAGCTCATGTGTCAGCGAGCGGCTCACTCCCTCGAACAGCAGCGAGTAGGTGGCATGCTCGAGCACCGAGCCGTGTCCCATCTTCTTGATGTTCTCGATATAGTCGCGCGTCGTGCGGTTCGCCGGATTGCGCTGGCTCATGTAGCAGAGCCGGCCCGCGAACTCCGCCAGACGCTCGCCGTCGGTGCTGTCGCCGATCCAGTGCACGGGAAGGTGCGCGGGCTCCACGAATGACGGGCGCGCGAGGACGGTGACCTTCGGCTCTGTGTAGTAGTGCGGCATCGGACGCGTGGTGAGGGCGGTGGTCGAGGAATCCGATGAAAGTTAGTGGGAGTGGCGTGGCGCTGCACCGATCAGATCCAGGCGATGACGACCCCAGCCCTTCTCGCGCGATACGGCGTCGAGTGCCGCGCGCGCGGCGGCGGGAAGCGCGGCGAGATCCACGTCATACTTGAGATCGTCGAGCGGGCGCGCGCCAGGCAGCGCGACCTTCACGCCGGGGTTCAGCAGGCCGTCGGGATCGAACGCGCGCTTGGTCGCCGCGAAGAGACCGATCACCTCCGCGGGCCAGACCTGTGGCAGGAGCGGCGCGCGAAGACGCCCGTCGCCATGCTCGCCGGCGAGCGTTCCGCCGAACTTCGCCACGAGCGATGTCACGTCGAGGAGCAGCCGCTCGGCGCGCTCGCGCCAGTCGGGCTCGGTGACGTTCACCAGCGCGTTCACATGCGCGTGCCCGTCTCCCGCATGGCCGAAGATCACGCCGACGAAACCGGATAATCCGAGCGCGGTGCGCACGCCGCGCACGTACGCGGCGTACGACTCGAGCGGCACGCAACCGTCCTCCACCAACTGCATGCTCTGCAGTCGCGGTGCGAGCCGGTTGAGGATGGGGCTCGCCGCATGTCGCAGCTGCCAGAGGCGCCGTTCGTCCTCGGTGGAGAACGCACGCTCCACATGCGTGGCGCCGCCCGCCTCGCAGGCCGCGCCAAGCGCGGCCGCAGCGCGACGCGCCAGATCGGGCGTGTCGGCGTCGGCCTCGATGATGAGCACCGCTTCGAGCCCTTCGGGCAGCGTGAGCACCGAGCCTTCGCTGGCGGCGATGTCGAGGAAGGTGCGGTCGAGCAGTTCGACCGCGCTCGCGCCGAGTGCGGCGAGCTGCACGGCGACGGCGGCAGCGCTCTCGATATCGGCGAAGCCGGCGAGGAGGCTCGCGATGCCATCGCGCGATGGCGCGAGGCGAAGCTCCAGACCGACGATGAGGGCGAGCGTGCCCTCACTGCCGATGACGAGGTCCACCGCATCGCCGCTCTCGCGCCATGCGGCGAGCCCGTAGCCCGACGATTCCTTGCGCACACCGGCGTGCCGCAGCACGGCGGGATCAGCCGCACGCACCAGCGGTGCAACGTCGCGCATGAAGCGCGCGAGAGGGGCGGGCGGGTGCTCGGCTGCCGACTCCGGCAAGGACCTCAACGCGGATGCTGTGGACTCGCCGCGCCTGAGCCACGCGCGCGTCCCATCCGCGAAAACACAGTCGAGCCCGTGCACCCACTCACGCATCGCGCCGTACTTGACCGTGCGCGCACCGGCGGCGTTGGTCGCCGCCATGCCGCCGAGTGTCGCGAAGCCGCTGCTCGATGGATCAACGGGGAAGGTGAGCCCCTCGCGTGTCGCGAGGCGCTCGAGCTGGTCGCGCGTGATCGCAGGCCCGACCGACACGCAGCGAGTCGCCGTATCGATCGCGGGCGCGGCATCGAGTCGCACGAGGTCCACGATGACACCGGGACCCATCGCACCGCCCGCCATCGAACTGCCGGCGCCGCGCGCCACGAGACTCTCGCCATGCGCCGCCGCCCAGCGTACGAGCGTCATCACGTCGTCCGCGTCTGCCGGCACTGCCACCGCCCGCGGGATGATGCGTCCGACACCGGCCGTCTCGCTGTAGACCGCGCGCGCCGATTCGTCGCTGCGGAAGATGCCGCGGAAACCCTGCGGCGCGTTCAGCCGGCCACCAGAGAGAAGGTGAACGGCCGTGCCTTCACGCGCTGCACAAGACGGCGCAGTGCGCGGTTGCTGATCATCGCGAGCAATCCGGCGATCATCAGCGACTTCACCTCGCGGCGCGAGATCTTCACGGTGCCGCCCACGGTGAGCATCGCGCGCGAGCCGGAGAGGTCGCGCAGCGTCGCGTACGCGAACAACAGCGGCAGCACACAGAACGCGCGCACCGCGAGCGCCCGGCGCGGGATCATCAGCATGTATTCGAGCGCCTGATCGAGGTCGAGGCGCGCGAGGTCGATGAAATGCGCGACCGCCTTGTGGTTGTGCTCGATGTGCTGCGGCGAGAGCAGCGTGTCGTGACTGCTGCCATGCGCCGCGAGATCATGCGCGGGGATGTAGATGGAGTTCTCGTGCTGCGCGTCCCAGGCGATGTCCTTGAGGATGTTCACCGTTTGCAACGCCTCGCCGAACGCCTGGCATCGCACCCAGAGGCGCTCGAACTCGCGCTGGCCCACCGCCGACGTGTGCTCATGCCAGAGTTCGGTGAGCAGGCATCCCACGGTGCCCGCCACGTAGTAGCAGTACTCGCGGTACTCCTCGAGTGTCTGGATGCGGATGCCATCGGGATAATTGCGCACGAACTTGGCCATACCGAGCGCCATCTCACGCACCCAGTGGATGACGCGCTCCTGCGTGTAGCGCGGCAGGCTGCGCAGCAGCACGAGCACGAGGTCGGTGCGCGCGACGAGGGCCAGGTGGCCGGCATCGCCCTTGAGGCCGCTCGCGCGCGCGGGGAATGCATCCGCCTCGGCGGGCTCCTCGAGCGCCACGAGGAACTCCTCGAGCAGCTGCGCCCGCGTCTCCGGCGCCGTGGTGCCGTCATCCTCGATGGTGTCGGCGATGCGGCAGAGCAGGTACGACGTGAGCACCGCGCGCCCGAGCATGCCCGGCAGGAAGCCGATGCTGATCGCGAAGGTGCGCGACACGTCGGGCAGGATCTGGTTGCCGAAGCGCGCGGCTTCGCGGATCCTGGCTGGCGTGTCGGTGACCTGCACGGGAACGATGACGGGGCCGCTCATCCCGAAAGCTAGCGCCGCCCTCAGCGCTCAGCGATGAGGAACTGGTCGAGGATCGTGCGCTTCTTGCTCTCACCAAACTCGAGCCGGTCAAGCGCCTGTTCGATCGCGAGCTGCACGGCCCGCGCATCGCGCTGGTAGCCGCGCCGCGCCATCCAGACGCTGCCCGCCGCCACGAGGCCACCCGCCGCGATGGCGATGGGCGCGAAGACGGACATCAGCACGAGCGCCGTCGCACCACCGACGCCGACGGTCACGCCGAGCAGCGCCTTCTGAGCGGCGCGCTCGCGCCGGGTGAGCATCGAGGCTTCGACGCGCACGTGCGCACGCCCCTTGTCGGACTCCGCGACGACCGCGCTCACTTCATCGGCCTTCACGAGAGGGAAGCCGCGCCCATCAAAACGGAGGATCTCCCGCAGCGCGCCCGCGAAGCCGCCGCGCGCACCCCACACCACGCGGTCGGGGAACCGGCGCCGCTCCACGAGATTCTCCTCGCGCTGGAAGGCGCGGTCGATCGCCGCGAGCAGCTCGCGCGGCGCGCCAGGCACCTGACGCGCGGCCACGAAGCTCGCCGGCCCCGCGACCATCGCGAGCACGCCCCTCTCCTCGGGCAGCACGACGCGCATGCGCTCTTCCGACAGGGCCTGCCGCAGCGCCATCGGGCTGATGCCGACCTCTCCCGCCACCGCGATCAACTCGTCCTCGGAGAGCGCCTCGGGCATTTCGGCGCTCGACGCCTGCAACTCCGCCGCGCGAAGCAGCACACGTTCCAGCGCGGCGCGATGAAGGATAGGCGTGTCGCCGGCCATCGTCAGATGCCGCCGAAGGCGATGTCGATCTGTCGCCGCATCGAGGTGATCATATCTTCGGGCATCGGGAAGGCCGCCGCGAAGGCTGTCATCACGTTGTCCGTCGCCGGACGACCGGCGAGCGCGAGATACCACCGCGCGTACCGCTGGACCATCTCGGGGTCGATGCGCTCCACGAGCAGCGCGCCACCACGCACGAGTCCCGCCGAGCCGTAGCGCGCGCCGAGTCCCTCGCGCTGCTGCACCGGCGTGAGATGGTCGTTCACCGCGACCTGCGCGACGTTGCCGATGGCCTCATGCGCGAATGCGAACAGCATCACCTCGGCGGAGTCCACGGTACGCGGCCACGCGATGGCGTACCGGCTCGCGTTCTTGCCCGCGGGCACCGCGCGTCCTTCGCCGCCGAGTGCGATGGTCGGGATGAGGTCGCCGCTCGCCTGCTGCGTGTGGTTGAGGTACCGCTGCAGCGCGGGGCGCCAGCGCACCTGCCAGAGCGAGTCGGCGCGGGCGAGTGCGGGAGCGCGCACGCGCTGCTCCTCCACCCACCAGGCATGATGGAAACGCTCGCGCTCCGAGGTGAGCGCGAGCATGAAGCGTCGCGCGAAATCGCGGTCGTCGGGCGAGGGGAACTGCTGCGCGAGGAACGCCACGACGCCCCGCACCTCCGCGTTCGTGATGCGGCGCTGATCGCCCTGCGCATTCTGGAAGTAGCTGAACGCGCGCACCATCTCGTCCCAGTTCGCGAAGTACAGCGGGACGAACTGCGTGCCGAGCATCGCCGGATTGGAGGCGACATAGCTGGCCAGCGCCGTGCGAGTGGAGTCGAGCGCGCTGTTCACGGTGCGCGAGTTCTTGATGACCGTCATCGCGTCGCGATAGCCGCGCGCGAAGAGCGGCACGAGCGCCGTGTCGTCCTGGATGAGCGCGAACCCATGCAGCCAGAGATCGACATGCTCCCGCGTCTTCACGGGCCACTGCACCGCGGCCACCGCGTTGGTGCGCAGCGGCTCGGCGGAACGTTGACCACCGGCGCACGCTGCGAGCAGCAGCGTGCCGATCAGGAAGCGGCGCGACCGCATGTGACGCAGAATTTCCATCCGGATTCGATCTCCGCGCTGCAGCCGGCGCAGCGCCTGATGAGGAGGTTCTGTCCGCAGCTGGGACAGTACTTGAGGTGTCGTCCCTGCGGCAGCGGCTGAGCACAATACGGGCACCCCGGGTGCACGGTTCCCGTCATGCGTGATGCCCCCGATACCGGTTCCCCGTCCGTCACGTTCGAGTCGACGGCGGTGGTCGCGAGCGTGGGCGCATCGGGCGCGTGCGGACTCAGGTCGATGTCCGTGTCGCCCTCCATCACGCGCTGCGCCTCGGCGGTCGCGAGGCGGATCTTCGTGTTCAGGTAGGTGCGGAGGAGCGTGAGGTCGGGATTCGGCGACGCCAGCTCGGCGAGCAGGTCGTCCTGGATGATCTCGTCCGCATACACCAGCGATCGCTCGCCGGAGATGAGCCGCATCATGGCGTGCAGGTAATCGTCGTTCGTGTCGAGCGCACCGTCGCGACGCGCGGTGCGATACGGCACGAGCCTGTCGAGCACTTCGCCCACGTCGAGTGGCCGTTCGAGAACGCCCGCCTCCCGAGCCGAGAGCACCAGACGCCGAAAGAGAAGATCGAGTGCGTCCACGATGTTGTTTACCCCATTCGGGGCAAAGATGCTGATGGGCGGAAACTCTCGCCATCGGGGAAGGGCGCGAGGCTGCTGCGCACCACGCTGCGCGCGCCCGTGGACGCGAGCCATTCATCGAAGCCGGAGGGAATGAGCCCACCCGACTGCGTCTGCGCCGCCGCCGCGCGCGTCGCGAGTTCGTTCGCCCATTCGTTCTGCGGGTGTCCGCTGTGCCCGCGCACCCACTGCCACGCATACTCGTGTCCGTCCGTAGCGGCGATCGCGCGCTGCCAGAGCGCGAGGTTCTCGATCGCGCC
>JANOTV010000325.1:0-8834 GCA_031416495.1 Gemmatimonadota bacterium | reverse complement strand
CGGGAAGTTGTAGCCGCGGCCGAGGTACAGGAAGTTCGTCGAGTACTTGAAATCCTCGGCGATCTTCTCGATCTCCGACGCACGGTCGAGGATCGACTGGAACTGCTTCGGCAGCTCGGCGAGCGCCTGAGCGACCTCGCGACCGCGCATCACCGAGAGCGCGCGCTTGCGGCCGAGCTTGAGCGCGAACAGCGCGAGCGCGACCACCTGGCTCGTGAACGCCTTGGTGGAGGCGACGCCGATCTCGGGACCGGCTTGCAGGTAGATGCCGCCGTCGTCCTCGCGAGCGATCGTCGATCCCACGACGTTCACGAGCCCGAGCGTGCGCGCGCCGCGACGCTTCGCTTCACGCATCGCCGCGAGCGTGTCCGCCGTCTCGCCCGACTGCGAGATCACGATGCAGAGCGTCTTAGGCGTGATGATCGGGTTGCGGTACCGGAACTCGGACGCGTACTCGACTTCCACCGGGATCCGCGCGAAGTCCTCGATCATCATCTCGCCGATCAGCGCCGAGTGCCAACTGGTGCCGCACGCGGTGATGACGATCTGGTCGATGTTCATCAGGTCGTCGTGCGACATGTTGAGGCCGCCGAGCTTGGACGTGCCATCCTCGAGGATGAGACGGCCGCGCATGGTGTTCTCCACCGTCTGCGGCTGCTCGCAGATCTCCTTGAGCATGAAGTGGTCGAAGCCGCCGCGCTCGATCGCCGCGAGGTCCCACTCGATGCGCTCCACCGACCGGCTCAGCTTCACCGAGTTCATGTCCATCACGTGGTAGCCCTCGTGCGTCAGCACCGCGAGGTCACCGTCGTCGAGGTACACCACCTGGCGCGTGTGCGCGAGGATCGCCGACGCATCGCTCGCAAGGAAGTACTCGTTCTCGCCGACGCCGATGAGCAGCGGGCTGCCCTTGCGCGCCGCCACGATCTTCGCCGGGTCCTTGCTCGACATGACGGCGATGCCGAACGTGCCCTCCACCTTGCGCAGCGCGCCGATCACCGCCTCCTCGAGCGATCCGTCGAACAGTTCCTGCACGAGATGCGAGATGACCTCGGTGTCGGTGTCCGAGCGGAAGGTGTGCCCGAGCGCCGTGAGCTGCCTGCGAAGAACGGTCGCGTTCTCGATGATCCCGTTGTGCACGACGGCCACCGACTCGTCCGAGCTCAGGTGCGGATGCGCGTTGCGCTCGGTCGGTGGGCCGTGGGTCGCCCAGCGCGTGTGCGCGATGCCGACCTTGCCGGTCACCGGGTCTGCGGCGAGCGCCCCCTCGAGATGGGCGATCTTGCCCGCCGCGCGCCGAGTCACGAGCGTCTCGCCGTCATAGACCGCCACCCCGGCGGAGTCATAGCCGCGATACTCGAGGCGCTTCAGCCCCTCGATCAGAAGTGGAGTGGCTTGCCTGAGTCCGATATAACCGACGATGCCGCACATAAAGGGGGGAGGTGTAAGGTGGAAGGTGAAAAGGAACGACCGCTTCAATGGCGCTCCCTTCCCTCTGCTTCTCTTCAACTGCCTACGTGAGCTTGCCTATCGCTGCACGGCCTTCTGCGACGAGCTTCATCGCGCCTTCCCTGGTTGGTGCCTCGGCGATCACCCGAACGATTGGCTCGGTGCCCGACGGACGGATATGCACCCACCGGTCCGGCCAGGAGAGTCGCAGGCCGTCCTGCGTGTCCGCCTCGGCGTCCGGGAACGCACTCGTGAGGGCAGCGTACACGGCATCCAGCGGCTTGTCGGGACGGTCGAGCTTGTCCTTGATGATCGAATAACGGGGAAAACGAGCGATCGTGCCGGTAAGCGGCTCGCCGTCCTCGTGCAACATCTGCAACAGCAGTGCCACGCCCAACGGAGCATCTCGGCCGAGGTGCAGTTCGGGCAGGATCACCCCGCCGTTGCCCTCGCCGCCGATCACCGCCCCTTCAGCCCTCATACGGAGAGCGACGTGCACCTCGCCGACCGGCGCGCGGATGACCCGCGCCCCGTGCTCGGCCGCCATGTCATCGACGATCCGGCTCGTCGAAAGGTTCGCCACCACCGGACCACTGCGATGTCGCAGCACGACACGTGTCGCAAGCGCGAGCGTGTAGTCCTCGCCGATGGCCGTCCCGTCGTCCGATACGAGCGCAAGCCGGTCCACATCGGGATCGGTCGCGAAGCCGATCTGCGCGCCCGTGCGCTTCACCAGGTCTCGGAGCGCGCCAAGGTTCTCGGCGATCGGCTCGGGAGGCCGCGGAAAACGGCCGTCCGTCTCGAGTTCGATCGCGTGTACTTCGCAGCCGAGCAACTCGAGCAGTCGCGGGATGATCGCGCCACCGGAGCCGCGGCACGCATCGTACGCCACGCGGAAGTTGCGCGATCGGATGCCCCGGATGTCGATGAACGGCAGTGCAAGCACGGCATCGAGGTGCCGGGCGATCGCGTCACCGTCGAAGCGGGTCTCGCCGAGCTTGTCGTATGTCGCGTACGGGATGCCATCGTCGACCAGCGCGCGCATCTCGCGCCCCTGCGCGGCACTCAGGAACAAGCCATCCGGGCCGATGAACTTGAGCGCGTTCCATTCGATCGGGTTGTGACTCGCAGTGATGCCGAGTCCGCCCGCCGCCTGATGGTGCTCGACGGCGAGCTGGATGGTCGGCGTGGTGGTCAGGCCGATGTCGATCACATCGGCACCGACACTTTCAAGGGCGGCGCGGGTGACCGTATGGAAGAGCGGTCCGGTGACGCGGCTGTCGCGGCCCAGTACCACGGACTTCGAACCGCCCCGGGCGATCGCCCAGGCTCCGAAGGCGGCGGCATAGCGGGCGACGATCTCAGGGGTAAGGCCGAAGCCGACGCGTCCCCGGATGCCGGAGACGCTGATCATGAGGCGGGGATCAGTCATTGTGCTGGAAGATACGGTCCGGCAAAGGTGGGCGGGAGCAGGGAGCGCACACCGAAATGCCCACCGGGAACGCCATCTCCGGCGCCGGTACCGAGCCGGTGACGCAGGGCACCATATTCATCGCTCCGCTTCTTCACCCGACAACGAAACACCGTGGACCTCCTCACTCTCAGGGCCGCCGCCGGCGGTGGCACCATCGACGGGCAGGAAGCCGGCCGGCTCGTGGCCGGCGGCTTCACGCTGCTCCAGCGGAGCGCCACGCTCGTTCGTGCCCTGGCCGGCAAGCGCGCCGCGGTGCTCATCCCGTCGTCGCCGCAGTTCTTCGTGGGACTCGCGGCGAGTGAAGGACGAGGCGCGGTGCTCGTCAATCCGCTCGCCTCGCCGGTGGAGATCGCATTCCAACTGCGCGACGCCGACGTGGGCGCGGTGTTCACCATCACGTCGCTTGCCGCGCGCCTGCCTGAGCGAACGGTGCACGTGCTGCTCGACGAAGCGCCCGCGTTCGCGACCGTCGTGGCCGCCGATGGCGCCACGGTGCGCGTGGATCTCGGTTCGCACTTCGGGCTCTCGCTCGAAGGCGACGCCGACATGCCGGGTCGCGACGAGGAGTGTGCGATCGTCTATACCAGCGCGATGGAAGGCCGCCCGCTCGGCGCCATCCTCACGCACCGCAACCTGCTGCTGAACGCGCGCCAGACGGTCGACGCCGCCGCGAACACCGCCGACGACCGCGTGCTCGCCGTGCTGCCGTTCGCGCATCTCTTCGGACTCACCGTGTCGGCCGTGGCGCCGCTGCTGGCCGGAGCGCAGGTCATCACCATGCCGCGCTTCAATCCCATCGCCGCCGTCAACCTCATCGCGCGTGAGCGCATCACCGAGATCGTCGGCGTGCCGGGGATCTTCAGCGCGATGCTCACGGCGATCGACCGGCGCGGTGGCGGTCTTCGGGTGGAATCGCTGAGACTCTGCATCTGCGGCGGCGCACCGCTCTCCATCGAACTGCAGGAGCGATGGGCCGCAGTCACGGGCGTCGAGCTGCGTCAGGGATACGGACTCACCGAGGCGTCGCCCGTCGCGCTATTCAACCGCGTGGACCGGCCGAACGGCCGCGGAACACTTGGCGTGCCGATGCCCGGCGTGCGCGTGACGGTGCGGGATCCGACTTCCGGTGTGGAGCTGCCCGTGGGCGCGGAGGGTGAGATCTGCGTCGCCGGCGACACGGTGTTTCGCGGCTACGTGCGCGCACGCGGCACGGTGGACGAAGGTCGGCGGCGCGAAGCAAGCGGATTGCGCATGCGTGACGGCTGGCTCTGCACCGGCGATCTCGGCGCCCGGCTGGATGACGGATCGATCGTCTTCCGCGGGAGTCTCGACAGAGATGTTCACCCGCCACCGCTCTAATGTAGATTCCGGCATGACGAAGATCTTCCCGGAAGACCTCACGCCGCGCTTCTCGACGCGCGCCATCCACGCCGGCCAGCGCCCCGACCCGACCACGGGCGCCATCATGCCGGCCATCGTGCAGACCTCCACCTACGCGCAGGAAGCGCTGGGGGTCAACAAGGGCTACGAATACGCTCGCGGGAAGAACCCAACGCGCGAGGCGCTCGAGCGCAACGTCGCCGCCCTGGAGGGCGCGCAGCACGGCTTCGCCTTCTCGTCCGGCATGGGATGCCTCGACTCCATCATGAAGCTGTTCAAGAGCGGCGATCACATCATCGTCGGCTCGAACGTCTACGGCGGCACCTTCCGCCTGTTCGACAAGATCCTGCAGAACTTCGGGCTGCAGTTCTCGTGGGTCGACACGCGTGACCCGCAGCGCATCGCCGACGCGATGAAGCCGAACACCGTCGCCGTAATGATCGAGACGCCCACGAACCCGCTGATGCATCTCACCGACATCCGCGCGGCCGCTGAGATCGCGAAGAAGCACGGCGCGCTGACGATCGTCGACAACACTTTCGCGACGCCCTACTTTCAGCGTCCGCTCGAACTCGGCGCCGACATCGTCTGGCATTCGAGCACCAAGTACATCAACGGACACTCCGACCTGATCGGCGGCATCGCGGTGCTGAACGACGATGGACTCGCGGCGCGCCTGCAGTTCATCCTCAACTCGGCGGGTGCCGTGCCGGGCCCCTTCGACGCCTGGCTCACGCTGCGCGGCACCAAGACGCTCGCGCTGCGCATGCGCCAGCACGATGCGAACGGCCGAGCCGTCGCGCGCTGGCTCGCGCAGAAGGTCGGTGAGAAGAACGTGTTCTATCCCGGCCTGACCTCGCACCCGCAGCATCACCTCGCGCTCACGCAGATGTCCGGTTTCGGCGGCATGGTCTCGGTGGAGACCGGTTCGCGCGAGAACGCCGCGCGCGTCTTGAGCCGCGTGAAGATCTTCACGCTCGCCGAGTCGCTCGGCGGCGTGGAATCGCTGGTCTGCCAACCGGCGGGCATGACGCACGCATCGATCGACCCCGCGCGCCGCGCGGAGATCGGCATCACCGATGGACTGATCCGCTTCTCGTGCGGCGTCGAGGACGTCGAGGACCTGATCGAGGACCTGATTCAGGCGTTCGAAGGACTGTGATCCATTAGGGGGGAGGTGGGAGGTGAACGATCCTGCATCACTTCACCCTCTCCTCCGGCCTTTCTGTCACCTCTGCCGGTCTGTACCCGTAGGGCGCTGTAACCCGTTCAAGGAGCATCAGTGGCGCGCACTATCCTCACCGACATCTCTCCCCTGACGTGGGAGCATCCCGCCGATCGCGCCGCGCTCAACACGCTGCGTGCGCTGCCCGGGTTCGAGCAGGTCGTCAACAAAGTGGCTGGCGTGTTCGGCGAACGCGGAGTTCGGCACCTCTTCACCGCGAACGCCGTGCGAGTCGGGCCGACGCAGCGTCCCGACCTTGACGCGCTCTGGACCGAGGTGCTCGCCACGATGGACTGGCCGGTGCGTCCGCAGCTGTATGTGACGCAGACACCGCACATGAACGCCGGCGCCGTCGGTTTCGGGTCGCCCTTCGTCGTCATCAACTCGGCGAGCATCGAGCACCTCACGCGCGACGAGCTGCGCGTGCTGCTCGCGCACGAGCTCGGACACATCATGAGCGGGCATGTCACCTATCGCACCATCGCGCAGATCATCCTGCTCGTGGGCCTTGGCAACCTGCCCTTCCTGGCCGGCATCGCGCTGCTGCCGTTCCAGATGGCGATCCTCGAGTGGTACCGGAAGAGCGAGCTGTCGTGCGATCGCGCGTCGCTGCTCGATGCGCAGAACCCCGACGTCGTCCTCACCACGTTCATGAAGCTCGCGGGTGGCCGTGAGTTCGGCGACACGCTCGACCTCGCCGCCTTCAAGGAGCAGTCGCGCGAGTACGAGACCGACGACACCGTATGGGATACCGTGCTCAAGGCCATCAACACCGCCTTCCGTGAGCATCCGTTCTTCACCGTGCGCGCCGGCGATCTGCTGCGCTGGATCGAGAGCGGCGCCTATGCGCGCGTCCTCGCCGGCGATTATCTCCGCCGCGCCGACGTGAAGCCCGGCGAGCGCGTCGGCAGCGACGTGCAGGAAGCCACCCGGTACTACGCCGACCAGGCGAAGGCCGCGATGGACAAGGTCGGCGATTCGCTCGGTCGTGCGAAGGACGCATTCGCCGACGCGTTCAAGGGCGGATCGCGTTGAGGATCCTGATCGTCGGCGGCGGAGGCCGTGAGCATGCGCTCGCATGGAAGCTCCGCCGCGACGATCCGTCCTGCGACATCATCGCGGCACCGGGCAACCCCGGCATCGCCGCACTCGGCCGGTGCGTCGCCATCGGCGTCACGGATATCGAGGCCCTGCTCCGGCTCGCGCGCGACGAGCACGTGGACATCACCATCGTCGGCCCCGAGGCACCGCTCGAACTCGGCATCGTCGACCGCTTCCGCGAGGAAGGACTCCCGATCTTCGGGCCCACGGCAGCCGCCGCGCGCATCGAGACATCCAAGAGTTTCGCCAAGGCACTGATGCTCGCTGCCGGCGTGCCCACGGCGCAGGCGCGGACCTTCACCGATGCGGCGGCGGCGAAGGCGGAGATCGCGCGGCTCGGAGCGCCCGTGGTGGTGAAGGCCTCGGGCATCGCGGCCGGCAAGGGTGTGATCGTCGCGATGACGCTCGATGAAGCGTACGCCGCGGTGGACGCCATGATTGAGGACAAGGTGTTCGGCGCTGCCGGAGCCGAGGTCCTGGTCGAGGAGTTCATGCAGGGTGAGGAGGTCTCGCTCTTCGCGCTCACCGACGGCACGAACATCCTGCCGATGCTCGGCGCGCAGGACCACAAGCGCATCGGCGAGGGCGACACGGGACCGAACACCGGCGGTATGGGTGCCTACGCCCCGGTCTCCATCGCTCCGCCCTCCCTCGTGAGCGAGGCCGTGCATCGCGTCTTCGAGCCCACGCTCGCGGCGATGCGCGCGCGCGGATGCGCATTCACGGGCCTGCTGTACGCGGGGCTCATGCTCACGCGGAACGGCATGATGGTGATCGAGTTCAACTGCCGCTTCGGCGACCCCGAGACACAGGCGATCCTTCCGCTGTTGGCCTCGAACCTCCTGGTGCCCATGAAGGTGATCGCCGACGGCGGCTCGCTGCGCAGTGTCGCGCCATTCGGCTGGCACGCGGGGGCCGCCGTCACCACCGTCGTCGCGGCGGCGGGATATCCCGGCAAGGTGCGCGGCGGCGACGTGATCGCGCTTCCTGCCGACTCCGCCGACGTCACGGTCTTCCATGCCGGCACCGCGCGCAATGCGGCAGGCGAGCTCGTCACCGCCGGGGGACGCGTGGTCGCCGTCACCGCGGTGGGGAAGACGCTGGAAGAGGCGAGCGCGAGAAGTGGCGCCGTCGCCGCGGACGTGCGATTCGACGGACGGCAGTATCGCACGGACATCGGCTGGCGCGAGTTGCGACGCGGTGCCCGAGCTTCCTGAAGCGGAGACCATCGCCCGCGATCTGGACCAGGCACTCCGCGGTGCCGTTGTCCAGTCGGTCGATGTGCAGCGAGCCGACGTCCTGCGCGGCACGCACAGATCCCGATTCGCCCCGCAGATCGTCGGCACGTCCATCGGCACCGTGCATCGCCGCGCCAAGAGCATCGTGATCGCACTCGCGAGCGAGGACCGCATCGTCGTGACGCCGCGCTTCACCGGCGCGCTGCTCATCGATGCACCGTCGGACGATCCCTACCGCTGCGTCCTCTTCCGCCTCGACGGGGATCGCTCGCTCAGCTACTCCGACGTGCGCCGACTCGGCACGGTCACTCTCCTGAGCGAGAGCGCCTACGACAACTGGAGCGCCACGCTCGGGCCCGAGCCGCTCGACCCCGCGCTCACGGCGGCGCGCTTCGCGGAGATCATCCGCGACTCGCGTCGCGCCGTCAAGTGCATCCTGATGGACCAGCGCCGCCTCGCGGGCGTCGGCAACATCTACGCGAATGAAGTGCTCTGGCGCGCCGGTATCCGTCCGGCGCGCGGAGGCAAGTCCATCACAATCGCGCGCTGCGGCGCGATGCTCGACCATCTGCGCTCACTGTTGTCCGAGTCGATCGCGCTGCGCGGCACTACCTTCCGCGACTTCCGCGACGCATATGGCGCGCGCGGCGGCTTCGCCGCTCGTCTCGAAGCGTACGGTCGGGCGGGCCTGCCCTGCTCACGCTGTGGCACCGCGCTCACCACGTCGCACGAGATCGACGGCCGGCAGACGGTCTGGTGCGCAGCGTGTCAGTCATGAGTCCGCACAGGCGACGCAAGCCGGTGCAGGCGCCGAAGGACGTCGAGATGCGCATCGACACCATGCTCGCGCAGGTGAAGGATCTCTGTCGCGACGAACCCGGCGTCTACCGCATGACATCGGCCGACGGCGAGGTCATCTACGTCGGCAAGGCCAAGGCCCTGCGCACGCGGCTGCTCAGCTACTTCC
>JANOTV010000324.1:0-3013 GCA_031416495.1 Gemmatimonadota bacterium | reverse complement strand
CCCCACCCGCAGGAACTGCATGCCAAGGTCGCTGAAGACCACACGATGATCGAGACCGGCGTCAAGATCGGCGCGCGCGTCGTGCCCGGTTCGGTCGTCCGTGATTCGTCGGGCCGCCAGGTGACGTTCGAGATCACCGACGGCACCGCGACGTGCAAGGTCGACTACCGCGGCATCATCCCCGGCACGTTCAGCGATTCCGTCGATCGCGAAGTCTACACGAGCCGATGATCCTCGTCGGAGAACTTGCACTATGGATCGCGCTGCTCATGTGCGCGTGGTCCGCGACCGTCTCATACGCCGGTGGCAAGCTCCGTCGCGCTGATCTCGTGGCATCAGGTGAGCGTGGGCTCTATGCCGCGTTCTGGTTCGTCGTCGTTGCCTCGATAGGCCTGTTGACGGCGCTCATCGGCAGCGATTTCTCCCTGCGCTACGTCTGGTCGTTCACGAGCGCGAACCTGCCGTTCGTCTACAAGGTCTCGGCGTTCTGGGGCGGGCAGGCGGGCTCGATGCTCTTCTGGTGCCTCATCCTCGCGCTCTATACGTCGCTGGCGACCTGGCAGCAGCGCGGGAAGAACCGCGAAGTGATGCCCTGGGTCACGGGCACCAGCGCGCTGATCCTGCTCTTCTTCGTCGCGACCACCGCGTTCGCGAGCAATCCGTTCGAGCGGCTCGAGTGGCTGCCTGCCGACGGCCGCGGACTCAACCCGCAGCTGCAGAACCCGGCAATGGCGATCCATCCGCCGATGCTCTACCTCGGCTATATCGGAACGTCGATCCCGTTCGCCTTCGCCATCGGCGCGCTCTTCACGCGCAGGCTCGACGCCGAATGGCTCGGCGTCGTGCGGCGCTGGTCGCTCGTGAGCTGGGTGTTCCTCACGCTCGGCATCGTGCTCGGCATGTGGTGGGCGTACATCGAGCTGGGATGGGGCGGCTACTGGATGTGGGACCCAGTCATGAACGCGTCACTGTTGCCCTGGCTCACGGGCACGGCGTTCCTGCACTCGATCATGATCCAGGAGAAGCGCGGCATGCTGCGCAAATGGAACGTCACGCTCGTGGTGATGACCTTCCTGCTCTCCATCCTCGGCACCTTCATCACGCGCTCGGGCGTCATCCAGTCGGTGCACTCATTCGTGCAGTCGAACGTCGGCCACTGGTTCCTCGCATTCCTCGTGCTCACGAGCGTGGCGACGGCCTTGCTCGTCGGCGCGCGGCTCAAGGACCTCGAGGCGAAAGCCGAGCTCGAGGCGATGATCAGCCGCGAGGCGGCCTTCCTCTACAACAACCTCGTGCTCGTCGGCATCGCGTTCAGCGTGCTCTGGGGCACGCTCTTCCCGATCCTCTCCGAGGCGGTGCGCGGCTCCAAGATCACCGTCGGCGAGTCGTTCTTCAATACCGTGAACGTGCCGCTCGGCCTGCTGCTGCTCGCGCTCACGGGCATCGGCCCGCTCGTCGCGTGGCGCCGGGCGTCGGTCTCGAACATCAAGCGTCTGTTCAGGTTCCCCGCGGCGCTCGGACTGTTCGTCGGCGCGGCGCTGTTCGTGCTCGGCATCCGTCAGCTCTCGCCGCTCGTGGCGTGGACGCTCTGCGGTTTCGTCTCTGGCACCATCCTCCAGGAATTCTGGAAGGGCGTCGGCGCACGACGCAGCATGTACGGCGAGAACGCGGCGATGGCGCTCGTGCGACTCGTCGCGCGCAATCGTCGGCGCTACGGCGGCTACATCGTGCACGGCGGCATCGTCATCCTCTTCGCCGCGTTCGCGGGCATGGCGTTCAGTCAGGAGCACGACGTCACGCTGCGCGATGGCGAGAGCTTCACGACAAATGATCCATACGGTCGCAAGTGGACGTTCACGAGTGAGGGCATCTCGAAGTTCAGGGTGCTCAATCGTCAGGTGCAGGCGGTCTCGCTACAGGCCGCGATGGAGGGAAAGCCGCAGCGCGTGCTGTCGAGCGAGAAGCGGCAGCACTTCGACGCGCTCGGCAATCCGCAGTTCCAGCCGTCCACCGAAGTCGACATCCTGGTCACGCACCGGCAGGACGTCTACCTGGTATTCGCGGGCGCCGTCGGCGACCGCGCCGAAGTGCGCATCATCTTCAATCCGCTGGTCGTGTGGGTCTGGTATGGCGGCATCCTGATGGCGCTCGGCGGACTGATCGTGATCTGGCCGCAGTCGGAGCGTCGTCGACAGAGCGGATACCTGGCCGAACTCATGCCGCGGCACGAGGTGCTCGCGATATGACGGTGATCGCGCGGCGCGAGTTCCTCACGGGGATGGGTGGCTTCGCGGCCGCCGTCCTCGCCGGAGGAGGAGTGCTCGGCGCGCAGGTGCAGCAGGCGCCGCAGACTAACTTCGGGCCGATGGACCAGAGCGCATATCGCCCGACGTATCGCCCAGCGAAGCCCGGTGCGACCGCACTGCTCACGGCCGAGGAGCGCGATGCGCTCGAGAATCGCCTCAAGTGCCAGTGCACCTGCGTCCTCGACATGTACACCTGCCGCACGACGGATTTCACCTGCCTGGTGGCGCCCGCGATGCACCAGGATGTGATGCGCCTCGTGGACGGCGGGTATAGCGCCGACGAGATCATGGCGGCGTTCGTCGATACGTATGGAGAGGTCGCGCTCACGTCGCCGAAGAAGGAAGGCTTCAACTGGGCGGGATACTTCGCGCCCTCCATCGCGATGGCGACGGGTGCGGTGGTGCTGACGATGATGCTGCGTCGCTGGAGCGCAGAGGCACGGCTCTCGCGTGAGAATGGGGAGGCGGCGGACGCACAGTCTGCGATGAAGCCGCCGGATGCGACGGCCGCCGAGATGGAACGATTGAAGCGCGCCTTGCGCGACGATCGCTGATGATCGCGCTCTTGCTGGGCAGCGTGCTCGCGGTGCTCGGGCTCTCGTACGTGCTCTGGCCGTTGCTGCGCGGCGCGGTGTTCTTGCCCATGGGAGACACCTCGCCGCGTGAGCAGACGGATGGCGCGAGCGCGATGGATGCGCTGCGCGAGA
>JANOTV010000323.1:0-5967 GCA_031416495.1 Gemmatimonadota bacterium | reverse complement strand
CGCGCGTGACGTCCTCGACTTCTACACCAACGCGCCGCTCCTCGAGCTCGGCGCAGAGGCGGACCTGATCCGGACGCAACTCCATCCGCACAATACGGTCACGTACATCGTGGACCGGAACATCAACTACACCAACGTCTGCGTCGCGGACTGCGGTTTCTGCGCGTTCTACCGGCGGCCCAAGGATGCCGAAGGCTGGACGCTGTCCTACGAACAGATCGGCGCCAAGATCGATGAAGCGAAGGCGCTTGGTGGCGTGCAGATCCTGATGCAGGGCGGGCACAACCCGTACATCCCGTTCGAGTGGTACCTCGAGCTGCTCAAGTACATCAAGCGCAATCATCCGATCCACGTGCATGGCTTCTCGCCGAGCGAAGTGGACTTCTGGGCGACGCTCTACCGCATGGATGCGCGCACGGTGATCCAGGAGCTGGTGAAGGCCGGCCTCGATTCGATTCCCGGCGGCGGAGGCGAGATCCTCGTGCAGCGCGTGCGCGATCTTGTCGCCAGGAAGAAGGCCGGCGCCGATCGCTGGCTCGAGGTCATGGAGATCGCGCATGGCGAGGGCCTCAAGACGTCATGCACGATGATGTACGGCATCGGCGAGACGAAGGCCGAGCGCGTCGAGCACCTGCTGCGCCTCAAGGCGCTGCAGGCGCGCACGAACGGCTTCACGGCGTTCATCACCTGGCCGCTGCAGCCGGAGAACACGCCGACGATGAGCCAGATGGAGAAGACCGACGCGGTGGAGTACCTGCGCACGACGGCCTTCGCGCGCACCGTGCTTGACAACATCCCGAATATCCAGGCGAGCTGGGTGACGATGGGCCTGAAGGTCGGCCAGACCGCTCTGCATTACGGCTGCAACGACTTCGGCTCGCTCATGATCGAGGAGAACGTCGTCTCGGCCGCGAACACCACGCACAGCACGAGCATCGCGGAGATGGAGCAACTGATCCGCGAGGCCGGGTTCGAACCGCGTCGTCGTCAGCAGGACTACCGGCTCATCGAGCCGGTGCATGCCACCGTCGCCGCCTGAACCGGAAGGTATCGTGACCGCACCCATCCGCGTCGGCATCGGCTATGACTCACACCGCTTCGGTGAGGGTCACGGCGTGCTGCTGGGCGGCGTACTGATCCCGGCGGCGGTGCGCTGCACGGGGCACAGCGATGCCGACGCCGTCTGTCACGCGCTGACCGACGCGATCCTCGGTGGTGCCGGCATCGGCGACATCGGCGAGATGTTTCCGGATACGAGCGCGGAGAACGCCGGCCGCAACAGCATCGAGATGCTGCGCCTCGCGGTCCAGCGCGTGCGCTCCGCGGGCTGGATGCCGGTGCAAGCCGACGTCACGGTGATCGCGGAGACGCCGAAGCTCGGGCCGCACCGTCCGGCGATGCGCGAGAAGCTAGCCGCCGCGCTCGGCATCGAGGCCGAGGACGTGATGGTGAAGGGCAAGACGAATGAGGGGATGGGTTGGATCGGCCATGGCGAGGGTCTCGCCTGCATCGCTGTCGCGACACTCGTGCGCACGCCGCAGGGATAGCATGGAATCAGTCATGGGTTGGCTCTCGGGCGTCCCATTGGGCGCCCTGTACATGCTCATCTTCAGTGCGTCGCTGATCGAGGGCCTCCTTCCGCTCATGCCGGGCGATGTCGCCGCAGCGTTGCTCGCGTTCTTCGTCGCGCGCGCCGGCGGATCGCTCACCCCGACGATCATCGCCGTGACGTCAGGCAGCATGGGCGGCGCCCTCGTGATGTGGTGGATCGGCCGCCGCTTCGGCGCCGAGTGGCTCGCACACCAACTGCGCCGCATGGGACTCGTGAAGGCCGAAAGTGCGGTGGAGGCGGCGGAGCGCAAGGTGGAAGCGGCGTATCGCCGGTACGGATGGGTGGCGCTCTTCGTGAGCCGTTTCGTGCCGGGCCTCCGCGCGGTCGTGCCCGCCGCCGCCGGCGCACTGCGGATCCCGCTGTGGGAAGTGATCGCCATCTTCACGCTCGCCTCGACGATCTGGTACGGCGGCATCACGTGGATCGCCTTTAAGGTCGGTCGCGACTGGGAGACCGTGCGCGAGACGCTGGCCGGCGTCGGGCGCGATGTGGGACTCGGTGCGATCATCGCGGCGCTCGTGCTCGCGGTGGTCGGATGGCGGCTCTGGACGCGCCGGCGTGCTTCCGTGCGCGAGGCGAATGAGCGCGCCGAGAACGAGCGCCGCACGGGACAGTGACCGGCGCGACGAACGATTCCGTGCCGGACATCGCGCGCGCGTTCCTGCTCGAGCGGTTCGACGAGTTCCTCACGCTGGAGCAGGGAACGAGCGCGCGCACCAACGAGGCGTACGGTCGCGACCTGTCGCGCCTCGCCGTGTGGGCGACCACGAAGCAGGTCTCCGGTCCCGACGCACTGACCGCGGCACATCTGCGCGAGTTCGTCTATCACCTGAAGGACCTCGGGCTCGCGCCCGCGAGCATCCGGCGCTGCATCTCGGCGATCCGCACCTGGTATCGCTTCCTCCTGGCCGAGGGCGTGCTCAAGAAGGATCCGAGCGAGAAGCTCGAGACGCCGAAGAAGTGGCGCGTGCTCCCCGAGGTGTTGACGGCGGAGGAGGTGGCGCGCATCATCGGCGCCGTGTCACTCGACCAAGCGATGGCCTTCCGCGACCGCGCGATGCTCGAGCTCGCCTACGGCGCCGGACTCCGCGTGAGCGAATGGATCGGCATCGACACCAAGGACGTGCTCCTCGGCGAGTTGGTGGTGCGCGTGTTCGGCAAGGGAGGCAAGGAGCGCCTCGTGCCGATCGGCAGTCACGCATCGGGTGCGGTGGCCGTCTACCTGCGCGAACTGCGGCCACGCATGGAGAAGGGGCAGGGGGAGGGCCGGCTGTTCCTCAGCACGCGCGGACGTCCGCTCTCTCGCATGGGCGCGTGGAAGATCCTGCGGAAGTACGTCGACCTCGCGGGCATCCAGAAGCTCGTGACGCCGCATACGCTCCGGCACAGTTTTGCGACGCACCTGCTCGAGGGCGGAGCGGACCTGCGCGCGGTGCAGGAGATGCTCGGCCATGTGGATATCTCGACGACGCAGATCTACACGCATGTGGACCGTGAGCACCTGCGCCAGGTGCATCGCCAGTTCCATCCTCGCGGTTAGATTCGGGAGTGCTCCTCATCATCGACAACTACGACTCCTTCACCTACAACCTCGTCCAGCTCTTCGGCGAGCTGGGTGAGGATCCGCAGGTGGTGCGCAACGACGCGCTGACCGCGGACGACGTGGCGTCGCTCGCACCCGAGGCGATCGTGCTCGGTCCGGGACCTGGCAGGCCTGCGGATGCCGGCATCACGCTCGATGTCATCCGGCGATTCGGCGAGACGGTCCCGATACTCGGCGTCTGCCTGGGTCATCAGGCGATCGGCGAGGCGTACGGCGGCCATGTCATCCGTGCGCCGCGCGGCGTGATGCACGGCAAGACATCGCGGATCACCCACGACGCAACCGGTCTGTTCGCCGGATTGTCGAATCCACTGGACGTGATGCGCTATCATTCCCTCGTGGTGGAGCATCACTCGTTGCCCGACGCGCTCGAAGTCACCGCGGCGGCGATCGATGATACGACGGAGATCCACGCGCTTCGGCATCGTGTGCATCCCGTGTTCGGCGTGCAGTTCCATCCCGAATCGATCGGGACGGCGAGCGGGCGCCGCATCCTCGAGAACTTCGTCTCCCTCTTCCGGGCAACACGATGATCGCTCACCTGACCGGTATCGCGCGCGCGCGCTTCTTCATTGCCACGACAGTGTTCGGTGCTGCTGCATTGACGGGCGCCTGCGTTGGCGACGGTGGCGATCCGGGAGACGAGATCGCGTGGCTGACGAGCGTCGACTCCGCCGGCGACACGACCCTCGTGCGCATCACCGGCGAAGTGCCGCCGGGAGCGGTGCGCTCGCTGGTGCCGGAGTTACGAGTGGGCGCGGAGGACGGTGGGGAGGAAGAGACATTCGGTTCCATCAGCACCGTCTTTGGCACGCCCGACGGCGGGCTGGTCCTGCACGATGCACAGGCGACCGCCATCCGCATGTTCGACTCACTCGGCGCCTACGTGCGCACGGTGGGTGCGAAGGGAGGTGGTCCCGGCGAGTACGGACATCTCAACGGGCTCCTCCGCATGCCGGATGGCAGGCTCGTCGCATGGGACGCGGCCGGTGGCCGCCTCAACTTCTACGCGACGACCGGCGACTTCCTGAACACGGCCCGCATGCCGTTCAACAGATCCTTCTCGACCAACACGCTGCACAGTGACGCATCGGGCAAACTGTATGTGAACGCCGTGCTGGAACGCGACTCGGTGGATTTTTCACGCTCGAAGGGAGGCTTCATCAAGATGGACGTCGAGGGCACCGTGCTCGACTCCATCCCCTACGTGCACTGGATGGAACCGGCGCCGCCGTTGACCGGGAGTTCTGCGGACGGCGGGAGTCGGATGGCATGGGGCATGCCGTTCGCAGCCGGCAGCGTGACGCGCCTGCTGCCCTCTGGCGGATTCGTGACTGGTCCGACGGACAAGTATGTGTTCTACCTCGTGCATGCAGACGGCTCGAAACCCGTGCGCATCGAGCGCGAGCACGTGCCGGTCGCCGTCTCTCCGACCGAAGCTTCCGAGCGTCGTGCGCAGATCGAGCAGAGCATGAAGCGCGTGAACCCCGCGTGGTCATGGACCGGATCAGCCATCCCTTCACAGAAGCCGGCGTATCGCGACATCCTCGTCGGGCGGGACGGACGCATCTGGGTCTCGCTCTCGACG
Source organism: Gemmatimonadota bacterium (assembly GCA_031416495.1). Taxonomy (GTDB): domain Bacteria; phylum Gemmatimonadota; class Gemmatimonadetes; order Gemmatimonadales; family Gemmatimonadaceae; genus Pseudogemmatithrix. The sequence goes on along the minus strand of JANOTV010000323.1, from coordinate 1,164 downwards.
CCGGCGGAGCCGATCCCCGAGGAGGAGCTGCTTCCCGTCCTCGAGGGAGCGCCGCCCACGGTTCGCCTCACCACGCGCGAACCGGTCGTATACGACGTATTCTCCTCGTCGGGACGGCTGCTCGGTCGCGTCGCACTGCCGCCCAAGACGACGCTCTCCACGATGGAGGGGGCGCATGCCTGGGGCGTGCAGCGCGACTCACTCGACGTGGAGTACGCCGTCCGATTCAAGATCGAGCCTGCATTCCCGACCGGGCGCTGAGAAAGGCCAGTCGTCGCGTCCGTCCTCCCATCGATCGGAGGAGGGTCATGAGCGCGATCGCGACCGCGCCTGCCGCACTGACGGGACGGATCCCGCAGGGAGCGCACCCAATGTGTGACCTCCTCTTGTAAGGGTCCGTGCGGTCCATAGATTCCCTTGGCGTGGATTTTGCGTCCGTGCGTCCCGCCTTGCCGGTGCCTTCATGAGCACATTGGCTGTCATACCCGCCCGCCTTGGCGCCACCCGGCTGCCTCGAAAGCCCCTTCGCATGTTGGGCGGCGAGCCCCTCGTCATCAGAGTCCTGGACCAGGTCCGGTCACTCGGGCTCGCCGACCAGGTGGTCGTCGCGACGGAGGCTGAGGAAGTCGCCGAGGTTGTGCGCCGCGCCGGCGGAGAGGTGCTCCTCACCTCCGATGCGCACCCGTCCGGCACCGATCGCGTCGCGGAAGTCGCGATGCATCCGGCATATGCCGCGCATGACATCATCGTGAATGTGCAGGGTGACGAGCCCTTCATGCGCGCCGATGCCATGGCGGGTGCGATCGCGATGGTGCGTGATCATGGATTCGCGCTCGGCACCGCCGCAGGACGCCGCGGACCCGAGATCATCGACGATCCCCACTGCGTGAAGGTCGTGCGCGCCGATGACGGTCGCGCACTCTACTTCTCGCGCGCCGGCATCCCGTTCCTGCGCGATGTCGCCGACCGCGGCATGCGCGACGGCATGCTGCTCCAGCACATGGGCATCTATGCCTGTCGGCGCGAGGCGCTCCGGAGATGGGTTGCGCTCCCGCCGCATCCGCTGGAACTCGTCGAGAAGCTGGAACAGCTCCGTGCCCTCGCGGCGGGACTGGCGATGGGCGTGGCGATCGTGGACGCCCCCTCATGGGGCGAAGTGAACAC